>JBLHNW010000070.1:0-11865 GCA_047622205.1 Paraglaciecola sp. | reverse complement strand
TTGAGGCTGGTATTTATTGGCCACTAATAGAAAGAAAAGCAGTTGAGAGTTTACCTTTAGTAGGAAAAACATTTGTTTTAACCGGTACTTTAATGAGTTTGGATCGCAATGATGCAAAAGCAAGACTACAATCTTTTGGAGCGAAAGTGGCTGGGAGTGTGTCAGCTAAAACATCCTGCCTGGTAGCGGGTGAAAAAGCCGGTTCAAAGTTAACTAAAGCTCAAGATTTGGGGGTGAAGGTGATCACAGAGAATGAAATGTTAGCAATGTTTAACGAACTTGACGGTGAGAAACAAAGTCAGAAAGGATAGTAACTCAAATGAGCGGAATTAGTTTAAAACAGAAATTTGCAGGTTTTGATGAATATTGGACACCGAAAATTGTTGCCGAGCTGAATAACCAATATGTCAAAATAGCAAAGTTTAAAGGCGAGTTTGTATGGCACTCACATTTACATGAGGACGAATATTTTCAGGTTATAAAAGGAACTATTGAAATACACTTACGGGATAAAGTGGTTGAAATTAATGAAGGTGAATTTTACATCGTGCCAAAAGGTGTTGAACATAAACCAGTAGCAAAACAAGAAGCTCACGTTTTAATGTTTGAACCTAAAAGTACTTTGCAAACGGGGATAACAGACACTGTGCTAAAAGTTGAAGTTGCTGATCAGCAAAGAATTTAGCCATATTTCCAGTTAAGACCATCGATATTCATGTCATTCCTTTATATTCGTCAATATTCAACTTCTTAGTCCCTGTGGAATAACCAATAATAGCGATTGTGGCAACTGTGCCGCGGCATATTCAGTTAAGCATTACTACAAGGTATTTCTTATGACACTCGGCAAAAGATTAAAAGAGTCATATCTATCGCCATAAGTAATTACCCTCTAAGCGAGATTTAAAGCAGCCTAATCAAGGCGCGTGAATGTGGGAATAGTGGTGCTCTTTCAAATTCATTCAACGCAAAGTAAGCTGTTTTAAAACTCGTCCTCTGGAAAAGCCCCAGCCTGTTTTGTTCTGCGTTCTCGCGACTTAAAAGGGGAATGCGATTCCTGCGCAGCGACGCCTTGCCCAAAATCGGCTGGGGCTTTCTGAGTAGGTGATTATTTATGGTGATTGGTATTATTTTGGCCAGCGGTTTGAGCCAACCTCAAATAGCCCAAAAAATTGGTATCGAGCAATCCTATTTATCCAAGTTGGAAAATGATAAATCCATACCCTCTAGTGAAATATTTACAGCTCTGCTTGAGGTGTTTGAGCTGTTTTTGGAGGACTTTTTAGAAAATTTTGACATTCAGCACGATAGAGTAAGATTGGGCCAAATACCCGAATTCGCTCAGTTTATAAATAGCCAACAGCAAAATCGCTTGACCAAACAGCGTAAATATTTATACGTTTGTGGTTTTTTACTGGTACTCGGTACGACACTTTCTTATGTTGGCTGCAGTAAAAGTATTTTTAGTGAACGGCGCTATCAATATGAATCATCCGGCATTGTGCTGGCTGGCGAAGCAAATGATGTTTTTGAAAACTGGCGATACGTGATTTACCGACACAAGGAAAATTTCCGCACATTAACCGAAAATAAACGAGTGGAAATGGAAAAGCGCAAAGATGTAGTTCAAGTTGTTGATTATGTTGATAGGGGAGTATTTTTCATAGTCGAAAACTGGGGTAGGCAAACGACGCTATCGTTTTGATAAACAAGAACAAGTGCTGAGGCCGGTTAACGCCTGGCTTAAAGCTTTTGGTGTCATGTTTTTTAGTGCTGGCGTAGTTGGCTTTTTTCTGGAGCGAAGACTCTTCAAATCCTAAATGTTAATTAAAGGAAGATTCTTCACATTCTAAGAACCTCCTGGCAGCGTTTTTTTGCATATCAACAATAAACGCCTATTATTTATGGATGATTTATTTTCAAGGACAACAATTCTGAGTGAAACCAAAACACGCCCAGCAGAGCTAGAAGTTAAAGTATTTATTCAATCAATTGAAAACTCTAAACGGCGAGAAGATACGCAAATTATACTCGATCTATATTCACAAATAAGCGGTGAAATACCGCTAATGTGGGGGCCGTCAATTATCGGTTATGGTAGTTACGAATACATACTTGCTGGAGGAAAAAAATCACGTTTTATGCGTTCAGGGTTTTCTCCACGCAAGCAAAATCTAACTTTATATCTTGGTGCTGGTCTAAGTGTACAACCTGATTTTATGGCTAGTTTAGGCAAATACAAAACCAGTAAAACCTGTTTATATATTAATAAATTGGGGGATGTTGATTTGTTGGTTCTGCAGCGATTAATCAAAGTTGATCTAGATGAAATGAATAGAAGGTATCCAGAATAAATTAACTTTCTAGATTTAATATTTAACCTGAATTTTTTATTTATTTATCCCGAACTTAAGTTATTTACATTGAAGAGTCATTTGTGGAGCGTTTTTCTTTTCGATTCTGCCAGGCTTTTAATACTGACAAACGCCAAATATAATTAAGAGTGAAAAAACCTGCCAAGCCAAAAAATATGGAACACACACCGCAGCCGAGTAAAAATGCTGGCCCAATCGTTTCCACACTCTGAACAACCCATTGCCAGCTAAGTTCCATCTCGAATTCTCTAGCTGGCGTTCCGAGGATAGTCGTCCCGACAAGATATGCGCCATAAAATATCGCGGGCATGGTCAAGGGATTGGTTATCCAGACGGTTGCAACTGATAAAGGCAGATTGACCCGTAAAGGTATCGCAAAAGCTACGGATAACCACATTTGAAAAGGTATTGGCCAAAACGCAAAAAACAAACCAATTCCAAATGCACCTGATGCTGAACGACGATTTAGATGCCATAAATTCGGGTCATGCAACATGGTACCAAAAAGTGACAATACTTTATGTTGTCTAACTTTTTGATGGTCAGGTAAAAAACGCTTAATAAACTTTTTCAGAATAACTCTCTATACTATTAAATCAGGTAAAACATTGGATGTTATTAATACTATGGACGGTAAACTTTTCAGTTTTATTGTAGCCAGTTTTTCAGTTTTATACTGGCCAATATTACCGCCGCTAAACTTTTTATACATTATACTACTTGCCAGTATATTGTGCCTAAGGTTTACTTATTCAAGTTGCCTTGTCGCAGCTATGCTTGGAATAGTTTGGATGGCGAGTGTAGGACATTGGCAACGTAATTTGCAACTACCAATGTCACAAATAGTCTCACCTATTCAAGTCATTGGTACCATAGGTAGTTTAGTTCATAAGCACAAGCAGGTTCGCTTTAATCTCGAAGTCGATGAGATTGAACATCATGAATTGCAGCGAAAACGAACACTTCGCCTAAGTTGGGGACGACCCGATTGGACACTTAAACAAGGCCAGCGGGTACAGTTATTTGTCAAGGTTAAGCCTCCCAATGGCCTTGCCAATGAGGGTGGGTTTCATTATCAGAAATGGTTATTCAGCGAAGGAATAATTGCTACTGGTTACGTCAAAAACAGTCCGCTTAATATGTTGTTGTCTGCAAATCAAACCGCACGACAGACTATTTTAGATCGATTGTTAACGAAAAAAACTAAACACGTAGCCTGGATAGCAGCCTTAGGACTAGGTTATCGTGGCTTACTTCAGACTGAAGACTGGCATCTGGTGCAAGTCGCGGGAATAGCGCATTTAATTGCCATTTCTGGCCTACATTTAGCGATAGTTGCAGGTGTCAGTTACACTTTATTTAGTGGCTTGTTGGTATTTTTTGTGGGGGTTATTGTACCCTCCCACAAAATTAATATTCATAAACTGGGCTTGTTAAGCGTCATTGTCTCAACAATGGCCTACTCCGGCTTAGCTGGTTTTGGTCTGCCCACCTTACGCGCCTGGATAATGCTGGTGCTCATCACTCTTTTGGTTTTAACTAAACAAAACTGGTCGCTAAGAAGGCTATTCTTATCTTGTGTGGTCATATTCCTGGTGTTATTCCCGCTTAGTATTTTTGGATTGAGCTTTTGGCTTAGTTTTTCCGCAGTGATTATTATTGCGTTCGTATTTTGGTGCTGGCCGCAAAAGAAACAAGGTTTTTCCATAAAAGCGGTCTTTTTACCGTTATTGCGCATTCAACTTGGTTTAAGTGTATTGATGTTGCCTCTGGTTGCTTGGCAATTTTCGTATGTATCAGTGGTTTCACCATTGGTAAATTTAATCGCGGTTCCTATTGTTACTTTTATACTGGTGCCTATATGTTTACTTGGGATCATTTTTTTGCTAATGAATTCCGATATTGCGTTTTTTCTATTTGATTGGGCGTCACGCATCATTGAGTTTGCCTTAGTCCAACTAAGTAAACTTGTCGCCTATGAGTGGGCAGCGATAGATATTCCAGCGATAGGTGCTGATGTTTGGTTAATTACCGCATGTGCTTTATGGCTTTTGTTATTGCCGAAATTCATCATCAAGAAAACATTGGTGATGCTATTGCTGTTACCACTAGTTTCACATTTTATTAAATCAGACGACCAAACATGGAAGGCTGAAATACTTGATGTAGGGCAGGGACTGGCGGTATTGCTGAGTAAAAATCACCGGGCGATTTTATATGACGTGGGCGCGGCATATCCAAGCGGGTTTAACATGGCTGACGCCGTTATACTGCCTTTGCTTAGTGCGCGCGGTATAACTCAACTTGATAGTGTATTTATAAGCCATAACGATAATGATCATAGCGGTAGCTTACCGCAACTTCAAAAAGGAATAAAAATACTTGAGACAATCAGCACGGCTAATCTATGTCGAATAGGTTGGAAAAAAACGTGGCAAGGCCTGCATATTGAAGCGCTTTGGCCAGACGACCCCACACGGCACAATAGTAACAATGGCTCTTGTGTATTAACCATCTCAGACGGAAAGCATCGTTTGTTGTTATCTGGTGATATTGATTCAAGCATAGAGAAAAGATTGGTAGCTTTGCATGGAGACAAGCTTAAAGCGGATATTTTACTTGCTCCACATCATGGCAGTAATACTTCGTCGTCAGATGTTTTTATAAACAATGTGGCGCCCGAGTATGTTGTTTTTAGTCAGGGATATATGAACCGCTGGGGATTTCCAAAAGAGCAAGTACTTGAACGCTATAAAAATGTGCCAAATCGCTTATCAACTTCTGAGTCGGGTCAAGTAACGTTTCATTTCGATAACAATCCAGATGTACCATTTACGATTCAAACATATCGCCAGCATACCTTTCCTTATTGGTATGCTAATTATCAACCTTGAGTTTACCTTAACAACTTACGTATTTGGGGGAAGGAAATATCTTATTGATAGTTGGGGATTTTAGCGCTTACAGTTACACTATCAATGTGTTCATACTAAAAGGTATTTGTAAAACAATTAATGGATAAAAAACCCCCAAATACAGGCATTTTCAGGCGATTCGTCCGTTACCTGCGAGATTTTAAGCTGGCCTTTGCCGCAGCTGTGCTGGGCATGATTGGTTATTCAACTATCGATGTGCTGGTAATAGCTCAGTTAAAACCGATTATTGATGATAGCCTCGGCCAAGGCAATTATGAATATTTGCGTATGGCTGCGTTTTTTATTGTGCCAATTTTTATTTTACGGGGTGTGTTTAACTTCCTTGGTACCTATACCGTAGCGTGGATTGGTAACAATGTGGTGATGAACATGCGTCAGCAGTTGTTTCATCGGTACATTCATTTGCCGGTTGAATTTCACGACCAAAACGGCACCGGAAAACTGATCTCCAAAGTAATATACGATACCGAACAAGTAGCCAATGCTGCAGGAAAAGCCTTGCTGACTCTTGTTCGTGATGGGGCCTTTGTAATCGGTTTACTGATCGCCATGTTTTACTATTCTTGGCAGCTTTCAGTTGTTTTCCTACTTATAGGTCCTCTTGTGGCCGTAGTGGTATCCGTTGTAAGCAAACGATTTCGTGTAGTCAGTCACCGTATTCAGGAAGCCATGGGCAATTTAACCACTGCGGTTGAACAGGTGATTAAAGGCCACAAGGTTGTATTGATGTTTGGCGGACAGGAACTCGAAGATAATCGTTTTGCCAAAAAGAATAATTTCAATCGCCAACAAAATATGAAATTGATTGTTGCGCGTATACTCAGTGTGTCGACGATACAGGTTATAGCCTCTGTGGCATTGGCTGTTGTGTTATATATTTCTAGTATGCCAGAGATGGTCGAACAACTTACACCAGGAGTATTCGTTAGCGTGGTTGTGTTTATGACCATGCTACTAAAACCCCTAAAACAATTGACCACGGTAAATAGTGAGTTTCAGCGCGGCATGGCTGCATGTGGTAGCATTTTCGAAGTGATGGATCAGGCGATTGAAGAAGATAAGGGTAAAAAACATCTAGCGCGGGCGAAAGGTAAAATTGAATTTAGAGATGTTACTTTTCAATACCCTAGTAAAGATGTTCCGGCGCTGGAAAATATTAACTTTATTGTAGAAACGGGGCAAAGTTGTGCCTTGGTTGGGCGCTCAGGTAGCGGAAAATCAACTATATCCAGTTTACTTACTCGTTTTTATAATAATAAGCATGGTCAAATATTCTTGGATGATACTCCCTTGCAAGATTTTTCCCTTAAAGATTTGCGTCGACAGTTTGCTTTGGTGTCTCAACACGTCATTCTGTTTAACGATACGATAGCAAATAATATTGCTTATGGTTCGGTTCAAAATGTGACCCGTGAGCAAATTTTTGATGCTGCAAAAGCTGCTCACGTAGTTGAATTTGTTGAACAGTTGCCTGATGGTTTTGACACTGTGATTGGCGAGAATGGCCTGATGCTTTCTGGTGGCCAAAGACAGCGTCTGGCGATTGCCAGAGCCATTTTAATAGACGCTCCTGTACTGATTTTAGATGAAGCAACATCTGCCTTGGATACTGAATCAGAGCGCTTGATCCAGGATGCACTCGAGCAGTTACAACAAAACCGCACTAGTATTGTGGTAGCCCATCGTTTATCGACTATAGAGACTGCAAACAAAATTTTGGTAATAGAACAGGGACGTATACTTGAGAGCGGAGATCATCAGGAACTTATCGAAAAAGATGGAGCCTATGCGCAACTACATAAATTGCAATTTGGTGAGGGGCAGACATCAGCGTGACATTGATTGATAAAATTTGGTACCACACTTTATGGTATCACTGGCCGATATTGATACTTCTTAGCCCTTTAGCTCTGCTTTTTTTGCTATTATCTGCACTGCGCAGAAAGTTGTTTGTCTTAGGCATAAAATCCAGTCAAAAACTGCCAGTTACCATTATTGTGGTGGGAAATATTAGTGTAGGTGGAAATGGAAAAACACCATTAGTGATAAAGTTAGCACAATGGTTGCGTCAACAAGGCTACCATCCCGGAGTGTTGAGCCGAGGTTATGGCGGAAAGAGTAAACAATATCCGCTAAGTGTTGACAGCGATAGCGATGCAGCTGTGGTGGGGGATGAACCCGTGCTTATGCGTCAACATCTAGCCTGTCCTATGGTTGTCGATCCGGTGCGCTCCAGAGGAGCAAAAATGCTGTATCAACAATTTAAGTGCGATGTAATCCTTTGTGACGATGGTTTACAACATTATGCGCTACAGCGTGACATAGAGATTGTAGTGATGGATGGCAAACGGCGTTGCGGTAATGGATTTTTGTTACCCATGGGACCGCTTCGCGAGGGAACGTGGCGTTTGGAATTAGCTGATTTCATTATTGTAAACGGAGGAATGGTGACAAATGGAGAGCATCTAATGTCACTGGAACCTGGAAAATTAGTGAATGTAAAATATCCAAACAAGAGTAAATCCCTGTCTGATTTTAGTAAGCCGGTAGTTGCGGTTGCGGGCATTGGAAATCCTCAGCGGTTTTTTGATTTGTTGCGCTATAAACAAGTTAAACTGAAAAGCTGTTTAAGTTTTACTGACCATTATCAATTTAGCGAGCGTGACTTACCTAAAGAAACCCTCTTAATGACTGAAAAAGACGCGGTGAAATGCCGTGAATTTGCCCATGATGATTGGTGGTACTTACCTGTTAGCGCCAAACTTACCGAGCAGTTTTCCCAACTATTACTGAAAAAACTAAGCAGTATTAAGCACTAGATAAGAGAAATAATATGGCATTTGACAAAAAATTATTAGACATACTTGCATGCCCATCATGTAAGGGTAAATTGCTCTACTTAAGTGCTGAGCAGGCCGAAGAAAAAGCACCAGGAGTCGCGGATGGTGCTTCGCTTGTTTGCCGTTTTGACCGTTTGGTTTATCCCATTAGGGAAAACATTCCGGTTTTGTTAGAGACGCAGGCAAAACAAATAGGCATTGAAGAGTTAGAGCAACTGGTAAAATAGCGAGTAGTAGCATGAACTTTACGGTGATCATTCCAGCGCGTTACGCGTCAAGCCGCTTCCCGGGCAAACCACTGGTGGAAATAGATGGTAAACCCATGGTGCAACATGTGTATGAGCGGGCGCAGGAATCGGGTGCCAGCAAAGTCATCGTGGCCACAGACGACGCCAGAATTGCAAAAACAGTGAGTGATTTTGGTGGTCTGTATTGCATGACAGGTGCGCACCACGAATCAGGCACAGAGCGCCTGGCAGAAGTAGTTGATATGGAAGGTTTGTTGGCACACGAACTGGTTGTTAATGTGCAAGGCGATGAGCCTTTTATTCCGGCAGAAAACATTCAACAGGTCGCCGAAAATTTATACAATCATCAGCAGGCTGAAATGGCAACTCTCGCAGTAAAAATTACCGATGTGGAAGAAGCGTTTAACCCAAATGCGGTAAAAGTGGTGGTTGATAAGCAGGGGTTTGCCATGTATTTCAGTCGAGCGACGATCCCCTATGACAGGTCTCGATTCTTAGACGCAGACAATATTGACGAGATAGGTGATTTCTATCTTCGTCATGTTGGTATCTACGCCTACCGTGCTGGATTTATTAAGCAATATGTCAACATGTCGCCGTCAGGCTTGGAACAAATCGAGTCACTAGAGCAGTTAAGAGTGTTATGGCATGGTGAGAAGATACATGTTGATATTGCTCGCAAAACACCTCCGGCGGGCATTGATACCCCCGAAGATCTGCAACGCATGCTGAGAAGTTTTGAATAGCTTGAGATGTTCTTAAAGTTATCCTAGTACAGAACTAAGTTAAAATTTTTACTTAAAAGGAGAATTATTATGGCAAATGTTGTTATTACTGGCGCAAATCGTGGAATAGGATTGGAATTTACCAAACAATATTTAGCTAATGGTCATCATGTATACGCATTATGCAGAAATATTTCTGATGATTTGAGGAGCACCAAGGCAACAGTTATTGATGGTGTCGATGTGGGTAATCCTGAAACCTTGCCGGGCAAGTTAAGTAAATTGAAAAATGTCACAATCGATATTCTGATAAATAATGCCGGTGTATTGGGGCGAGAAAGTATTGATGATTGGGATCCTATTACCATTGAGCATCAATTTAGGGTCAATGCTATGGGGCCATTATTGGTTAGTCAATGTTTAAGGCCGCAGTTAAAAAATGGCAGTAAAATAGCGCTTATTACCAGTCGTATGGGTTCGATGGCGGACAATGGTTCAGGTAATTATTATGGATATCGTATGTCAAAAGCCGCTTTGAATATGGCTGGAGTGTCTATGGCCCATGATCTAAAAGAGCAGGGCGTTGCAGTAGCAATTTTGCACCCTGGATTTGTGCAGACTGATATGGTCAACAACGCCGGAGATATTTCCGCTCAAGCGTCAGCAGAACTTTTGATGCAGCGCATAGAAGATCTTAACTTACATAATAGTGGTACGTTTTGGCATTCAAATGGCGAAGTACTACCTTGGTAGTAAACGCCTCAAATTTGTTCAGATAAAACGTTCCTCTAAATAGCTTATTATTTGTGAAGACTCGTACATCCACTGGCTTTTACCGTCTTTTTCAATGCGTAGACAAGGCACTTTTACCGCACCACCACCTAGCTCTAATTCGCTGCGAAACTGGGAACCAACTGAAGCATTACGGGTTTCTATCGGCAGGTTCAATCTATGTATGGCTCTGCGGGTTTTGATGCAAAATGGGCAAGCATAAAATTGATAAAGTGACATGTTCACCAATTGATCTTCTACTTTAGACTGCATCTCTGGGCTACGTTTTACTTTACTCCAGCGTGTCAGCTTATCAATTAATGCTATAAAAAGGCCAAGTCCATTACGGATCAATTTGATTAGGAATGTCATTAATACTACTCATTTTATAAAGTGGATACGGGCATTGCGGCATTATATACCCATGCCGCCTCAAAATGCGCGTTTCAGCGGGAATTTGAAGCCATTTAGGCAAGTTGACTGTTTGCAGGCGCCCGATCTTTAAAAGAAAAGGGGGGGCTAAGTCAATAATAGTCAACGTGGCATAAGTGGCTTTAAAACCCGCCGGGACGGAGCGTCTGGGGCACTTCACTTCTGCGTTGTCACCTCTTAAAAGGTAGACGACATTTCTTCAAGGGGACGCCTTGAATTAAGGCACCCCAGTCGCTCTGAATCCGTCGTTTTGAGGTGGTATAGGTATATACAATATGCATAAGGCATTGCTATGCTACATTTGCATAGCTTAGTTTAAACAAAATAATAATCTTAAAGGCGCAGACATGGTTGCAAATATTAATTTACCAAAAATAATGAAAATAGGCGCCGGAGCTATTGATTTATTGACTGATATTCTGACCAGTATTGACTGCCACCACCCCTGTTTTATAACGGATAAGACCATGGTTGAGTTGGGCTACGTTGATAAAATCACCCATCAATTGTCAGCTAATCAAATACCTTTCGGCGTATTCAGTGATACCATGCCAGAGCCGAGCGAAGCGTCTATTTTGGGCGCCGTGAAGCAAGTGAAAACTGGTGGGTTTGATTGTTTAATTGCGCTTGGCGGCGGCAGTGCGATAGATAGTGCTAAAGCGATTGCATTACTTGCCAGTCACGGAGGCAAGATGCGTGACTATAAAGTTCCTTATCAGGTTCATCTTACCAGCCTGCCGATAATTGCTATTCCTACTACCGCTGGCACGGGCTCCGAAGCAACAATGGTGACAATTATAACCGATGCAGCCAACGATGAGAAAATGCTCTGCATGGGCCCGGGACTGATGGCGACAGCAGCTATTATTGACTATGAATTAACCTTGAGTTTGCCCTCACGGGTAGCAGCGGATACCGGTATTGACGCCCTTACTCATGCCATTGAGGCTTACGTGAGTCGCAAGGCAAATCTATTCAGTGATCAACAAGCTAAAGCAGCAATGCAGTTGATCGCCCCAAATTTACTTGAATCAATTGCTCAACCTCTGGACATCAAAGCCAGAGAGGCCGTTATGCTAGGTGCTACACTCGCCGGTATCGCCTTTTCAAATGCCTCTGTGGCTTTAGTGCATGGCATGAGCAGGCCAATTGGTGTGCATTTTCATGTGCCTCATGGCATGAGTAACGCCATGTTATTACCGGCTATTACTGAATATTCGATTTCAAGTGCACCGCTTCGTTATGCCCAATGTGCACAATTTATGGGGTTAGTTGATGATGTTGATAACTTAACTGCGGCGCATACAAAACTCATAAGTGAACTACATAAATTTAATCGTATCTTAAAAGTGCCAACGCTGGCCGAATTTGGTGTTGAAAAAGAAACCTTCCTCAGGTTAATCCCGCTTATGGCAGAACAAGCGCAGGGCTCTGGATCGCCGGGAAACAATCCGCGTATACCGAGTCTTCACGAAATACACCAGTTATACCAAGCCCTGTGGGTTTGATTACAGCTATATGAACGAGCAGTTTTTATT
>JBLHNW010000069.1:0-11884 GCA_047622205.1 Paraglaciecola sp. | reverse complement strand
ATTTTACCTTTTTCTTTTGCCCAGCGCCCGTTGCCATCCATGATAATGGCGACATGCTTCGGTGCATATGTGTTTACTGCTTGACTTGCGGTCTTCATTTTAATTACATATGGCCTTTTATACTTCCATTAACTCACGTTCTTTGCCGGTAAGGATTTCATCAACTTGCTTAATAAACTCATCAGTTACTTTCTGGATAAGATCTTCACCGCGGTGACCATCATCTTCACTAATTTCTTTTTCTTTAAGTAATTCTTTTATGTCACTGTTGGCATCTCTACGAATATTGCGTATAGCCACTCGACCCTGTTCGGCTTCTGCTCTCACCACGCGAATAAGATCCTTGCGGCGCTGTTCTGTTAGTGCTGGCATAGGAATACGGATAACCGCTCCTGCGCTCATAGGATTAAGCCCCAGGTCAGATTGCATAATGGCTTTCTCAACGGCTTGAGATAAGCTTTTATCAAACACGGTCAAAGCCAAGGTACGAGCGTCTTCTGCTATAACATTGGCTAGCTGCTTCAGCGGAGTCGGCGCGCCATAATATGGCACCATGATACTGTCAAGTAAACTTGGATGTGCTCGACCGGTGCGGATTTTGGTAAACTGACTTCTCAAGGCAATAATACTTTTTTCCATACGCTGGCGAGCGTCAACATTAATTTCATCTATCACTTTCTGGCTTCCTATTCTTGGTTTAGTTTTTCAGGATGGCAAATCAGCGTTCCCTCATCTTCACCCAAGACGATTGCACGTAAACATCCGGGTTTATTCATATTAAATACTCTAATGGGGATGCTGTGATCTCGCGCTAATGTAAAGGCCGCTAAATCCATCACTTTTAATTCTTTCTCGAGCACTTCTGCGTAACTCACATTTTTGAGCAACACCGCCTCGGGATTTTTAACCGGATCATCGCTATATACGCCGTCAACTTTGGTTCCCTTCAACACAACCTCAGCTTCTATTTCGATGCCACGCAGACAGGCAGCTGAGTCAGTGGTAAAAAACGGATTACCTGTACCGGCAGCAAAAATAACCACGCGACCGGATTTTAACGAACTGATAGCTTCGGCCCAGTTATATGAATCACACACGCCGTTAAGCGGGATCGCAGACATCAATCTGGCGTTTACAAAGGCCCTATGCAGGGCATCGCGCATCGCAAGCCCGTTCATGACGGTTGCCAGCATGCCCATATGATCACCTACAACACGGTTCATCCCAGCTTTGGCTAAACCTTCGCCACGGAATAAATTTCCGCCACCAATCACCAACCCTACCTGGATACCCAACTCAACCAGTTCTTTAATTTCCAGTGCCATGCGCTCAAGTACTTTGGGATCAATACCAAAGCCTTCTTCTCCCATTAGTGCTTCACCACTAAGTTTCAATAAAATTCTACGATAGGCTGATTTCGGTGTGGTACTCATAGACTGGTATTTCCTTAGTGTTGGAAAAAGGCAATGGTGCGGTAAATCTCATATAAAAAAGCACCTCAAATTGAGGTGCTCAATTTAGGTGCTCGTATTCTATATGACAATGGCATTAGGCAAAAGCCAAAGGCGCAATTATTTCTTTGCCGCAGCTGCCATTTGTGCTGCAACTTCCGCAGCGAAATCTTCTTGTTTCTTCTCGATACCTTCGCCTACTTCAAAACGTACGAAGTTAATTACTTCAGCGGCCTTGGATTTAAGTAGTTCAGCAACCGACATTGAAGGGTCTTTTACGAAAGGCTGACCTGTGAGACTGACTTCGCCAGTGAATTTTTTCATTCGACCAACAACCATCTTCTCTGCGATCTCGGCTGGTTTGCCAGATTGCATGGCGATATCCAATTGGATTTCTTTTTCTTTAGCAACCACGTCTGCAGGCACATCTTCTGGCTTAACATAAAGAGGGCTAGAAGCAGCTACGTGCATGGCGATATCTTTAGCTAATTCTTCATCACCACCTTTTAAGATAGCGATAACGCCAATACGGGCACTATGAACGTAAGCACCTAAGTTATCACCTTCAACGGTAACAACACGTCGTGGGCTGATGTTCTCGCCAATTTTCGCGACTAAAGTGTCACGTAAATCAGAGATTTTAACGCCATCGACTTCAGCGTTATTTAAGGTATCCATGTCATTGATTTTGTTCGCCGCAGCGACTTCAATAAGCTGATTACCGAATTTAACGAAACCTAAGTCGCGAGCAACAAAATCAGTTTCACTATTTAATTCGATCATGGTGGCTATACCATTAGAAACTTTAGTCAATATCACGCCTTCAGCAGCGATACGACCGGCCTTTTTAGCGGCTTTTGCCTGACCAGATTTACGCATATTTTCGATTGCAAGCTCGATGTCGCCATCAGTTTCAACTAAAGCTTTTTTACAATCCAACATGCCAGCGGCTGTGCGCTCGCGTAATTCTTTAACTAGGGCTGCTGTCACTGCCATTATTCTTTCCTCGACAAATATCTTTTACTTAATTGGGATTTAAAAACAGGGGCGATGCCCCTGTTAAAATTTTCGCATTTGCAGTTTTTAGGCTGCTAATGAGCAAAATAATTTAGTTAACGCTGCGAATTACTCAACAGCCTCAACAAACTCACCTTGTTCTGCCTGGACTTCAAGATTCTGTTCACGACCTTCGATTACAGCTTGAGCAGCGGCGTTCAAATATAATTGAACTGCACGGATTGCATCGTCATTTCCCGGAATTATGTGATCAACACCATCTGGATTAGAATTCGTGTCAACAACAGAAACGACAGGGATACCAAGGTTACGAGCTTCGGTAATAGCGATATGTTCATGATCGGCATCAATTACAAACAACACGTCAGGTAAACCGCCCATGTTTTTGATCCCACCAAGACTTGATTCAAGTTTGGTCATTTCACGTTGTAAAATTAACGCTTCTTTCTTAGTTATTTTTTCAAACGTGCCGTCTTGACTTTGTTGTTCAAGATCTTTTAAACGTTTGATAGATTGACGAACTGTTTTCCAGTTAGTCAACATACCACCTAACCAACGTTTATTTACATAAAATTGGTCGCAATTGTCAGCCGCTTCTTTAATCGCATCACTTGCAGCACGCTTGGTGCCAACAAAAAGGATTTTACCTTTTTTAGATGCTACGCCGCCAATGAAGCCGAGCGCTTGATTAAACATAGGAACTGTTTTTTCAAGATTGATGATATGTACTTTGTTACGTGAGCCAAAAATGAAAGGTTTCATTTTAGGATTCCAATAACGTGTTTGGTGTCCAAAGTGTACACCTGCCTGAAGCATGTCGCGCATTGATACTTGTGCCATTAAAAATTCCTCAATATGGGGTTAGGCCTCCATACATCCCAGATTTCGATCCTCGCCAGATTACTCTGCCTCAGACACCCCGAAAAGTGTGTCGATGTATGTGTGATTTAGGATTATATTTCGCTCAAATTGACGGCTTTCAAAACCGTCATTAAATTCAGCGGTGCGCTTTATAGCATGGCATCCTATAACATTCAAGTTTTACGCACCTAAAAGCAACAAAATAAGTACGCTGAGATGTGTAGGACAAAGCACTGTAAGCATGCACTTAAAATCATTGGGAATGCGGCGAGGAGCCAATCCAATAATGCTCCAGAAGACTAACAAACCAAGCGCAAGGTCAATTAACAAATAGGGCAAATACCCGCTGCCAACAAAGCTGTAATTTCTAGTAAGACGGGTATACACCAAGCAGTCTAACCGCTAATATATGCGGAATATAAATATCGTTAAAATTAATTAGGAATTTTAATTTGCCAGCTACCATTAAAACGCCGCAGGAAATCGAAAAAATGCGTATTGCCGGGCGACTTGCCGCGGATGTACTGCAGATGATCGGACCTTTTGTCAAAAAGGGGGTAACGACTAATGAGTTGAATCAAATTTGCCACAATTATATTGTTGACATACAAAAGTGTATTCCAGCACCCCTGCATTACGGCCAACCACCTTTCCCTAAATCTATTTGTACGTCAGTTAATCATGTTATTTGTCACGGCATACCTGCGGATAAGAAACTTAAAGATGGCGACAGCGTCAACATTGATGTGACAGTAATTAAGGATGGTTATCACGGCGACACCTCAAAAATGTTTGTAGTAGGTAAACCCAGCATTTTAACTGAACGTCTGATCAGAGTGACTCAAGAATCATTATATATGGCGATAAGAACAGTTAAACCTGGTATTCGCTTAGGTGATCTCGGGCATGTAATCCAGCAATACGCTGAAAGTCACAATTACTCTATTGTTCGAGAATACTGCGGTCATGGGATTGGCGCCAATTTTCACGAAGAACCGCAAATCGTTCATTATGGCAAACCTAACACTGGGGAAACCATAGAAGCCGGTATGTGTTTTACAATCGAACCGATGATTAATGCGGGCAAACGATATTCAAAGTTATTACCTGACCAATGGACAGTAGTAACTAAAGACCGCAGTCTAAGCGCCCAGTGGGAACATACTTTACTGGTGACAGACAATGGTGTTGAAATTCTTACTTTAAGAGATGATGAAGAAATTGACCGCGTCATCAGTCACTAAGTATGTACCCAACCCACTTCAAAATGAGAAATTCAGAGCGACTGGGGTAACATAAGTAACTATCCAAGTCGCTTCGAACCTAGTTATGATAAATAATTATTTCTGTTCCGAAATAGTTATTTGTCTTAGCTCCCACAAACGTTTCTAATGCTAGAGTTCATTCAAATCTAAGGATAATCCATTGTCGTTACACAGTCTTCTTGGGCAAATTAAACTTATCAGTACGACAGATAATATTGCCGCTTTTAAAGCGTGCATTGCGAATAACTACGCATGGCTAGACAGTGAGTTTGGTCATTGTGAAGTGGATAATCTAGTGATTGGACGGGCCACATTTGTGGATGCACTATTACGTCATGCTTGGCGTTTATTAGGTTTAGCAGAGCAACATAATCTAGCTCTGGTTGCTGTGGGTGGATATGGTCGAGGTCAACTGCAACCATACTCTGACATTGACTTGTTACTGCTTAGTCACAAGCAATTGTCTAAGGAGCAAAAAGAGAAAGTCAGTCGATTTATCACTTTTTTGTGGGATATTGGCTTAGACGTGGGGCAAGCAGTTAGAACCACAAAAGAAACATTTCAGCTGGCGAAAAATGATGTTTCAATCGCTACTAATCTCATCGAAGCACGATTATTGACCGGCTGCCAAGGCACCTATGATGAATTACAGGACAAACTTCATGGTCGAGGCTATTGGAGCAGCAAAGATTTCTTTTTGGCCAAATATGCTGAACAAGTTAGTCGCCATGCCAAATTCAAAAGCACTTCGTACAATCTCGAACCCAATGTTAAAGAGAGCCCAGGCTGTCTGCGTGATATTCAATCTATTGGCTGGGTGGCAAAAAAACACTTTAAAGTCTGGAATGGGCGGGAACTTGTTGAGCATGGGTATTTCACCGAAGATGAATGGCGGGAATTGATCGAATGCCGTTCACATTTGTGGCGTATTCGTTTTGCTTTGCACTTGATAGCAGGGCGCAGTGAGAACCGCCTGCTGTTTGACTACCAAACTGACATAGCTGTTCGCCTAGGTTATGGGGAAGAGGGCAAAGCCTCGGTAGAACGTATGATGAAGGCCTTCTTTCGCACTGTAAGACGGGTCAGCGAATTGAATGATATGTTATTGAAGCGCTTTCGCCAGGATATCCTTGCGCTAAATGTTAAACACATTGAGGTTGTTAACCAGGATTTTGAGTTGGCCGATGGTTTAATTGCCCCTCGAAACGATAATGTATTCAATAGCCCCGAAGACATTCTACGGTTCTTGTTATTGGTTGCTAACACCCCACAGACAATCGGTTTGCATTCAAGTTGTTTGCGTCAGCTACGTAATGCCAGACGCGCACTTCATAGTCAGTATTTTAGTGAACGAAGTGAATGTCGAACCCTGTTTGTAGAGTTAGTTAAACATTCCAACTTTTTTGCTTTGAGCTGGGATTTAATGCATAAACATGGAATTTTACAAGCCTATTTACGCGAATGGGATCAAATAGTCGGGATGATGCAGTTTGATTTATTTCATGCCTATACCGTAGATGAGCACACTCACAGATTAGTCAAAAATGTATACCACTATAGCCTGCCGGATAACAAAGATTTCCCCCGTTGTGGGCGCATAGTTAAGAATCTGGATAAACCGGAGTTACTGTATATTGCCGCTATCTTCCATGATATTGGTAAAGGCAGAAATGGTGACCATTCTAAATTGGGCGCCAAAGACGTGGCAACATTTTGTAAAACACATGATATTAACGACAAAGATTCTGAACTTATCAGTTGGCTGGTAGAGAGCCACTTATTAATGTCGGTAATTGCGCAACGCAGGGACATTTATGATCCTGATGTGATCAATGAATTTGCAGGCTTGGTGCGTACACATAATAATTTAAATCATCTATATGTTTTGACCCTAGCCGATATTCGCGCCACCAATGACAACCTATGGAATGATTGGAAAGCCACCCTACTACGTGAGCTATATTTGCTCACGCAAAAGGCACTAGATAACGGCTTGGAGTGTCAAGTTGCCCTGCAAGACAGGATTGACGAACACCAAACTAAAGCCCGAGAGATATTGCTTGAGCGCGGTATCACCGACTCCCAGATCAATCAATTTTGGCAGCGGTTAAGCAGCGATTATTTCGCCCGCTTTAAACCAGAACAAATTGTCTGGCACGCCAGTGTTATTATGGCATCTTATCCAATGACCGATGAATTTCTGTTAGTCGATGCCAGCGAAGAAACTTCTAAAGCGGGCACCGAGCTCATCGTTTATGGTAAAAACAAAATTAACCTCTTTGCTCAGGTTGCATCGGTGTTAGACAGTCGAAATTGTTCTATTCATGACGCACAAATCATGCCCACCCAAGATGGCTATGTGTTTGATAGTTTTATTATTCTGGAAAATAACGGCGACCGCATTAATTCGGACAGTCGTCTAAAACGATTAACCGAGGCTGTTGCGACCCAACTTAACAAGCCGGGGCAAAACCATCAAAACAGGCGGAAAATGTCGCGTCAAATGCGACAACTCGATGTCCCGACCAAAGTGCGGTTTTATCCCAGCCAAACAAATGTCACTCTAGTAGAACTTGAAGCTCTGGATGCCCCTGGTTTGTTAGCCAAAGTAGGTGAGCTATTTGTGGAATTAAAATTCACCTTACATATGGCGAAAATATCCACCATTGGTGAGCGAGCAGAAGATTTGTTTATTATAAGCAATGAACAGGATGAACCACTTAGTCAGGATCAACAGGTGGTACTCAAAAGACGACTAAGTCAAACTCTGGACGAGACAGAGTAGATAACCAGAACTTGGATTAAACGGTTCCGTCAACTAAACAAGGATTTTTTTCCCACTCAAGCAGCCAAGTTAATATATTGCTTGCAGGCATGGGTTTAGCGATACCATATCCTTGGGCAATATAACTACCCAAAGATAGTAATAGTTCTCCATGCGCAGGAGTTTCGACCCCTTCTGCAATTACTTTAAGATTAAATACTTTTGCCAACTCAATGATACCTTGAATAATCGCTTTATCATCCGTATCCCTTAACATGTCTCTAACAAATGATTGGTCTATTTTTAAAAACTCGGCAGGCAATCGCTTTAAATACGTTAATGATGAATAACCTGTACCAAAATCATCAATTGAAAAACTCACCCCGAGTTGGTTACAGTCTTTCATTATTTTTGAAACTGACTCAATGTCTGTAAGTGCACTGCTTTCCAATATTTCAAACTCAAGACTTCCCGGCTTGATATTAGGGTACTGATCAAGAATCTCCCTCAATTCATTAACGAACTCTGCATGCTGCAATTGCATGGGGCTGATATTCACACTGACTGGAATGTCATTTCCCAAAGCCTGCCAATTTTGTAATTGCTGCAAAGCTGCATTGATGACCCATTTTCCTATCTCAATATCTAGTATGTCATACTCAACCATTGGTAAAAACATAGCAGGAGCAAGCACCCCCTTGTCTGGATGATTCCAACGAATTAACGCTTCGGCCCCAACCACTTCATTAGTTCTAAGATCAACCTTAGGTTGATAATAAAGCAAAAACTCACGGTCTTTTAACGCTTGAGCTATTCTTTTTAACTCTTCATTGCGATGTTTAGCCGCAACATCTTTCTCTATATCAAAAACATAGCTGCGATTTTTCCCTTTTTGCTTTGCAATATACATGGCTTGGTCCGCATGTCTTATCAGCTTATCTGGGCTGGCATTGTCTAGCGGATAAAATGTAACTCCTATACTGGCAGAGATTTTCAATAATTTGTCTTGAACCACAAGCGCAGTAGAGACCGACTCAAGCATACGCGACAATATTGACTCGCTTGCAGAGGGGTCTGCAAGATCGTCAATTACTGCAACAAATTCATCGCCTCCGATACGGGATAATGTATCCCCCTCTCGCAGCACTTTCATTAATTGGTTCGCAACTTGTTTCAATAATTCGTCACCAATATTGTGACCATGACTGTCATTAATGTCCTTAAATCCGTCTAAATCAATAAATGCGATTGCCACAGATTTTTCTCTACGCAAGCATTTTGTCGCTGCTTGTTGAATTCTGTCGGCCAGTAAATTTCGATTAGGCAATCCCGTCAATGAGTCGAAATGTGCTGACCGTTTTAATGCTATGTACGCTTCTTCTAAATCAAGATTACTTTTTTCCAATTTTCTCTGATTGGATTTTTTATCACTAATATCTTGAAAAATACCCGCCAGACGAACAGCAACTCCTTCTTCTTGTGTAACCGTACACGTGGTCCTTATATCTATTTTTCTACCTTTAGTAGTATACGTTTCCAACTCAAGGTCATACCCAATTCCACTATTGATAGCCTCATCCAAGGCCTTAGAGATAATCTCTTTAGACTCAGGTAAAAAATAACCAACACCAACATCTACCGTAGGATTGAATTCTTCTGGCGAAGTGTCATGTATTCGGTAAGTTTCGTCTGTCCAAAACAAATCACCCGTTTTAAGATCTAATTTCCATCCCCCTAAATGTGCTACCTGCTGTGATTCGTTTAACAACTGGCTGGTCACAACCATGCGCTCTTCATTATTCTTTCGTTCAGTAATATCTAAGTGCGTACCGATCATGCGCTTTGGATTGCCTTCAGCATCCCTTTCGACTAATTTCCCAGAAGCCAGCACCCACACATAGTGCCCCGATTTATGTGTCATCCGAGCTTCAAGCTCAAAAAACTCTAGTTCGCCATTGAAATGTTGTGCTATTAGGCTTTCCGTTTTTTTTAAATCTTCGGGATGAAAGTTACTTGACCAAGTGTTAAATTGAATTGGTTGTAATTCCTCAATCGTATAACCAATGATTTCCGCCCAGCGCTTATTGAATGTTAATTCTCCTGTTTGAACCAGCCAATCCCATATACCCACGCCGGTAGCGTTAATAACAAGCGCCAAACGCTCGCCATTATCATCTTGCCCGCTGTTTACTTGTGGAGTGTTGTTGTCCAAGCACATATCCTTATTAAAAATAGATTTATACAGAAAGTTGGTTCATTGATTGAATTGAAAAATATTACGCCTAATCAGGTGGATTATGATCAGATAACTGATTAATTTGCTAGATTCTTTAAGTCGATTATCTGTCGACTCAGAAATATACATAATCAACTGATACATAGCTACATTTCCTATTTTAATCGCCTGTCTAAGTTCAGTCTGAATGCAAAAGTCATCTCCCAATGCACTCGGGGTGGATTTTTGAATATAAGTTTCAGCCACCGTAATCACAGGGGGCAAACCGGCTTAACATTACAGCCTGATGTTAGAGCAAAACGTCTTCAATCACATTGGAAAGCAAAAGGATAAAGCGCTGAATAAACAATGTATGCACTATTAAGTTGGACGGGTACTTACTGTCTTAAATATAATGTCAGCTCCCACCATCACCGATAGCACCTCATCAGCATATGCTAAACCAGAAACGAGTATAAAAACACCCAAACATCCTATTCATAACCAAATAACGTAGGGCAAGTTGCAGGATTTATACTATTAAATTTACGTCACAATGTTTAAGACCGATAATCTGATCTTAAAAATACAATGTCGAGTGCTTTTAATGTTCCCAGAAACAAGTTTACTAAATTAAAGTCGCTGACAATTTTTAAATATTTTTAGCGAACCATGCACGTGCTTTACCTTGGTTATCTCTGCGCCAGGCCATACTTAATTAGTAACTTCGGTCTTCGGGTTTCTCTAGTGCCAAAGCAGCTTTGCGTTTGTTCACTCCCGAGTTGGAAACTCCTTAATATACAAATCGTGTTTCGAGTATGGGATCTCAATTTCATGCTGTTTAAACTGTTTAAAAATTTCACAATTTAAAATGTCAAGCACACGACCTTTCAGAGCTGGTTTGTCTATCCAAACGAGTAATTCAAACTCAAGTGCGGAGGCGCCATAACTGCGAAAACGGACTCGAGGTTCAGGGTCTAGACAGACATACTCTTTTTCACCTAGGGCTATATCCATAAGTACCTGACGCACTAAATCGATGTCAGCATTGTACGCGATACCGATAGGCACGCGACAGCGTGATTTTTCATGAGGACCGCCAGATTCGTTAATGATTTTTGAATTACCTATCAGCGAGTTAGGAATAGTAATTTCAACATCTTCCCGGGTTAACACACGAGTGCTGCGCATACCGATATGTGTAACTTCTCCGCGCTCTCCAGAATCGAGCACAACATAGTCGCCAATTTTGTAAGGTGCATCGGCCATAATAAACACCCCGGAAAACAGATTTGCTAAAGTATCTTTCGCGGCGAAACCGACAGCAATACCCACGATCCCAGCCGATGCTAACCAGGCAGTCATGTCTACGCCCCACATCGAAAACAGTAAGTACACGGCTAAGACAATAATGATGATATTGACGAGATTTAAAAATAGCGGCAGGGTCTGAATATTTATCGTGTTGAACCGATTAGGGTTGCTGGCAATGCTGATCAACAATGCTCGATTAGCCCGCAGTAAAAAGTACGACCATATAACAATTGCAAAGGACTGAAGTGTGGAAAAGATGATGTGCAGATAAAGTTCTGCTGGCGTTAGAATGAGCGTAGCACTGGCAAAGCCTATTAATAATAAACTGAAATAAATCGGAGAATGCAGCAGCTCTAAAATGTTGCTATCCACGCTAACACGTGAACCTGATATTAGCTTTTTTAAGCCCACCATAATTACGTATTTAAAGAATGACGCAATTACGAATGAAAATACGATAACCACTGCAGCCTGTGTATAAGGATTTTGACCAAAGGCGTTTAAAATAGGAGCGATAGCGGCTTGAAATTGCTCAAACATGTTTAGGTTCCAAAAATATATAGGCTAAAAGTATACCTGAATCGATGATTGAAAGCAGTTGGACGGCGATTTAACTTCCCGAGGGCAAATAGTGGATGCAACTCACCCTATCCTACTCAGGGAACACCTGGTCGTTGAGCACCTTCTGACTCATTACCTTCATCAGATGATGAACGGTATAGGTAATTAACCACACCATGACAAGAGAAATCGTTAGACTTAGATTTACAATTTGAGGCACCTAATGTACTTCTGTTTTTGCAGTGTTACATGACGGGATAGTTAAAATTAGTTGTTTATTGCCCAGTCGAGAGGGCGAGACTAGGCCTCAGTACTTTCCTGCGGCTGGATAATTGCTAAATTCATCGCTTACTATCTTGGTCATTACATTAGTGTGGATAGCGATAACGGGCATAGCTATTGGTAGCAGTTATGGTAACTTCACGCACGAAAAAAA
>JBLHNW010000068.1:0-12058 GCA_047622205.1 Paraglaciecola sp. | reverse complement strand
ATTGGTTGAAAATACTATCGAAAGAGATGCTTTGTGTATTAAATCAAAAGCGATTAAATTCAGTACGCTAATACTGCCGCTAGCGCTTGACGATGAATTCAGATTGAGTTGTCTGTAATAGTCAAAACAACTCTTACGTGGTTAATATGACAACTCAGTCGGTAATTTATTCCTATTACTTCTTTTCTACTCCTCTTCTCCTCTCCTCCCTATATTGCAACGCAGCGCTGGTTTTCAAGCTTGCTTATTTCTGCATTTTTAGTCATGTATGCATAACCTAGAGATAACTCCTTTATTATTAGCACCTTAAATATGTGAACTAGATCAACCTGCTCGTCATTGGAATATAAATGCATAATCAATTACCCCCACGGTTGGCATCTGTGAATATTATATCTATATTCAATACAACCCTCTGTTTCGAGGTCGATATTAGAAATATAAATAGATAAAACACTTATTGATTAACATCATATATCAGTAAGTAACCGGGATAAAACAAGCAAGTTTAGCGGTTGGCGAGGTGCGTATTTATGCATTTTATATGACTTTTTACACGCGCTTGATTGTGCTTTACTTCGCGGGCATAGAATACCTCTTTGTGACGTTACTTAACTGAATGTATTTAAAGGAAATTTTATGCGGTTAATAAATCTTTTAAAGCAGGCCATGGCTATCAGTTTTTTTAGCCACGCCGTATTTGCACAGCAGCCAAGTCTTGCCGATATATCGAGCAGTTCGGACACAAAGGTTTTAAACCAATCTATTGCTTTTTATTACAACTCTATTGATTCGGTTCGCGAGCTGATGAATTACGAACGTGTTGTTGTTAACCCTGCTTTAATTACAAAAAAACAAATTAAAACGCTACATTCAGCACAAACTTCCGTGTTTGCCTATTTAAGTGTGGGTGAGTTTGCAGGTGAAAAACTGCCTGAAAACCTCATCTCTGCCTCACCGATTAAAAATGACAATTGGCAGAGTCATGCTATGGATTTATCCTATTCGGCATGGCAAGAGCATATACATGATTTAGCTAAATCATACTTAGATAAAGGCTTTGATGGACTATTTCTCGATACACTAGACAGTTATTTTTTATTTGCAAAGGATCAAACGACTCAAGGTCGACAGCAAAAAGCACTGATCCATATTATCAATAATTTTTACTCGTTGAGTCCAAAACCAACACTGATTTTAAACCGGGGGTTTGAAATTATTGATCAGCTAAAAAAGCCAACCTATGCAGTAGTGGCTGAATCACTTTACCACAGCTACAACCCCGTATCCAAAAGCTACACGCAAGTCAAACCCAGTGACAGAGAATGGCTAAAAGGAAAGTTAGACGCTGTCAAAGCCCTGAATATTGAAACTATTGTCATTGATTATCTGCCAACAGTTAATCGAAAAGTGCAAAAAGAAGCAGCCAGGCGCTTAATCAAGGATGGTCACACCCCGTATGTGAGTGATGGCATGCTGTATGAGTTTGGCGTCAGCACGATTGAACCCATCGCAAAACGTGTTTTGGGGTTATATGATGGCAGCGTTGGCAATCTGCGCGATTCACAATGCCATCGATTGTTATCAATGCCAATCGAATATCAAGGTTATGTACCTGATTGCCTCGATATCAAAAAAATCAATTATTCGACAATTGATATGAGTAAATACGCAGCAATAGTGATCTGGCTTGAAGACGCGTCCTATAACAAACAGCCAGCACTTCAGCAATGGCTTAAACTGGTAGTCAACATGCGTCCTATTCTATTTTTAAATTCACTGCCTACGGACCATGAATTACTGACCAAACTTGGCATTAAAAAAGCGGGTAAGTTAAGCGGTAAAATTAAGATAAACAAAGGCGAAAACTGGTTTGCTAATCGCTACCCTGTTTTATTTAGTGAGTTCGAGCAATACACTCACTGGCAAGTTGTTAATAAGAAAATAAAGGTTAAAGTTAACGTAACTGACGAAAATAACAAAAAATCGGCGCTTATTTTTAGCGCTGCATGGGGAGGCGCAATTCTTGCGCCGTTACCTGTGGCAAACTTACCTATTAATAAAGAAACTTGGCTGGTTGACCCTTTTCGGTTAATCAAAGAAACCTTAAACCTCCCCCCTATTCCTGCTGCCGATGTAACAACAGAATCTGGAAGACGTATCTTAACCAGCCATGTTGATGGCGACGGTTTTCCGTCTGTAGGCTGGTTTCCCGGTAAGCCTTATACTGCGGAAGTTCTGCTTGAAAATGTCTTTAAACCTTATACTTTTCCGCAAACCGTTTCTGTCATTGAAGGTGAAATAGGAATACAGGGGCTATATCCAAAACAAAGTCCTCAATTAGAAGCCGTTGCGAGAGAAATCTTTAAACTACCCCATATTGAAATTGCGTCTCATACCTTTAGTCATCCTTTTTTCTGGGATGATACAAAAACAATCTCTAAGAAGGATTATGGTGATCACCTTGCAATTCCCGGCTATACGCTCGATTACAATAAAGAAATTATAGGTTCAACAAATTACATCAATAACAACCTTGCGCCTGAAGGTAAAAAAGTAAAGGTTATATTATGGTCCGGTAAGGCCGACCCTGGTGAAGATATTCTTGCCATTGCCGAAAACGCCACGCTGTTAAATGTAAATGGTGGTAATACCTTTGTCGTTCGCGGCGACAATGATTATACCCACGTTTCACCGACCATTACCTGGTACCCGTCTGTCGTACAGGTTTATGCCCCTGTCTTGAATGAAAATCTCTACACTAACTTATGGAATGAGCATCATGATGGTTATAGCCGCACAATTGAAACATTCGAATTGCTGGGCACCCCCCGCAGATTGAAAACCATCAGTATTTATTACCACATGTATTCAGGCGCTTACCCCGCTTCACTCACTAGTTTAAAGGACGTGCATGACTGGGCTCTTAAACAGAAAACGACCCCGCTTTTTCTCAGCGAGTATGCATCCCGAGCCAAACAGCTATATGAAACAGGGTTAGCTAAAACATTAGACGGTGACTGGTCAGTGACGTCATCGGGCGTTCGCAGCATTCGGCTACCTGAAGAGCTCGGTTTTCCTGTAACAGACAGAAGTAACATAGCCGGCTGGGCGCAGGGACCTGATGGTAAATATCTTACGCTGACATCACCGCGTACACGCCTTGCTCTTTCCACAAAATTAAATACTCACGTTCGACTGGCCAGCGCGAATGCCTCACTATCAAAATGGGTAAAAAAGAGAAACATAATCGAGTGGGCATTTGATAGTCACGTACCATTTAAACTAGAAATAGCCAACGGTGCGCGCTGTAAAGTAAACAGTAATAAGTCCTTAACAGCATCGTTTACCGGTAAGACAACATTAGTTTTACAGTCGGCGGAGTCAGGACGGTTTGAAGGACAATTCACCTGCAATTGAACATTAATAATCATAGTTATAAATAAAACACACTTGCTATAACAATAAGAAATACAAAATTATGAAAAAACTTGCACCAGAAGTGATTAAACAGGCCAGAAAAAAGCCAAAAATTAAAATTATAAATAATTGGTCACTGGTGATTCTAATGCTCACATCTTTAAGTGTGTTATGGCTTGTTTCTCCTACAAAATCCATATTATTGAAGCTGCTCGCCCGCTCTACATCACCTGACATTTCATTATCCTTTTTAACAATTTTACGGGACCGAGATCCTGGGAATCGAGATATAAAATTGCTAATGGCACAAACTTTTTACCAAATGGGGCATATTCGTGAGGGCATTACACTTATTGAGCCATTACTCGATGACCCCAGTGAAACTGAGGACTGGAACACATACTCGCTTTATTTGGATTTAATACTTGCAGGTGCTTACTCAACAGAACGGACCTTAAAAATAGATTCAACTGCGAAAACCAGATCACTGCTTAACGCGATTAGCGCGATACCTGACGCTGATATGGCTCGAAAATTTGCAGATGCTGCCATCTCACTAAGCATGCCAGCACAAGCATTCCACCTATTAGAACCGCATATAAAGAGCGATAAAACAGATCATGATGAACTGATCGATCTAGCATTACAAACATCCGATTATGGAAGTGCCTTGAAATTATTGTCTGAAACATTGGAACTTGGAGGCATAGAGGGCAGCGAGATACAAACCAGTGCAGCCTCACTTATGCCTGTTAATTCTGACGATATTGACGCTAAGCGTGAAAGGCTCATTCGATTACATCAAATTTATCGATGGCAAGGAAATACAGATAAGGCGTTTGAAATAAGTTTACTCATTGCTGACAATAATCCATTAGAGATCCAATTGCGTGAAGCACTAGATGAAACCAAAGCATTGGGAGACATACAGCACGAAGGTATTTTCTATAATAAGCTTGCAAAGAGTAATCAGATAAATCCTGCAGAATACGGTGACTGGTTAAACGCCCTAGAGAAATCCCAAGGTACCGAAGCCGCGGTCTTAAGTGTTACAAATTTAAGTAAAAAACGCTCCCATGACACTGAGCTCATTAGCGAGCTTTCTCGTCTTTACAGTTATAGAAGTAATCACCAACTTGTAGTAGAACAATATGCCAAGCTAAAAACATATAGAAAACCTACATTTGAAGAAGCAAACCGTTTTTCAACCGCCTATCTAATGCTCAACCAACCCAAACAGGCACTTGCTGTTTTAACGGCACCAGACAATTGGCAGGAAGCTGATACAAAATATCTGAAAAACGTCTCTTCGCTGTCATGGGATCTCAGTGATAAAGCACTTGCTTCAGCAAGCCAAAAACAGCTTATCGCACGCTCGAGTGCCAATTTGGATGTTTATCGCTATATCCAGCTAAATAGTCCGTTTACCGAAAATGACATTCCAGGAATAATCGAGCTCTATGAACAATCCCAAAATAAGGAACTATTACTTCTGGCAATACGCACTTCCTATGAATCACTACTGCGCGTTGCCGTGCGCGCAACCTATGAATATGGTGATGGTGATAAAATGAATGCGTTGCTGGCATTAGCACTAAAGAACGATAATATAAAAGGAAATACGGAAGTACTCTACTATCGGGCGCTTCTTGCTGTACACCAAAATAAACGCGATGCTGCACACCGTCTTTTTAGACAAACACTTCACTCTGACCCGCTTTATTTACCCGCAATCACCAGTTATCTGTGGTGGGCGATTGAGATAAATGATCAAAAAATAATTCGACATCTTTATAGCACATACAATTTGCCCTTAAGTGGCAATCAACAACTGTGGCCGGCTTTTGCAGCTGCGGCCCAGCAACTTGGGGATTATAAGCAAGCGGATCTGTGGTATCGCAAACAATTATCTGAGGTTGAAAAACCCAATGTGGCCGTGTTAATTCATTATGCATCATTACTGAAAATGCTTGGGCAACATGATCAGGCTTACCGTTTACGTCTGTATACTGCACGTTACTTATCAAAAGAACTACTGGCACTGCCTGATGGTGATATTTCGTTCCGATCGCTCATCGCTTTAATAGCCGGTGAGGCCGCGGCATCTGAACTGGCTACCAGGACGATGTTATTGAATCCAACACCATCTACTGTTAGCGAATTTTTTCAATACCAACTTGCCCTCGATCAAACTGAATCGATTAAATTCTGGCACCAACGTACGCTTATCGCCAGCTACAAGCTGCCTCAGTGGCAAGCGCTAGCGATTGCAATTAAAGAAGACGACAAATCAGCGATGGAGTATTTGCTAATACATTCATTTAAACTGCCATTAGCTGACCGCTATTATGCCTTACAAGCGACAGGTCAACATCGATTAGCTTGGAAGGAAGGTCAGGAATTAATAGGTACACTGATTGATGACGCGGAAGAAAAACAGTTGCGCAGTATACACGTCACCCAACATCCCTTTATGACTCATAGCTTAAGAAGTCAATATTATTCTAACTATCCCTGGGATATCAACATATTCAGCGTTGAATATTATGCCCCACACAATGATGGTTACTGGCGGTTAGGCAGCTATTATCAAACCGCAGGTACACCCGATGTTTTTAGTGGTAATACTATTGATGATGAACTCCGCCTCAGAGGTAGTTCAAGTTATCAATTAGACAACAGTGATTTTATGCTGGAATTTGATATTGCAGATGGGTTAGGTGACAAGCGCCTCGGTTTTAAAGCAACGTACCAAGCTGCCTTTAGCAGCTATTGGAAAGGGGCTGTTGGCGTTGGGCTTAATAATGATATCCGAGCAAGCCAACAACTTGCCACAGCAGGCAGCGATAACCTCATTAACCTCTTTTTACACTATCAACCAAGTGCGCGTAACAGCATTGCTTTTAATTTCAATTACCATGAAATGTCAACACGCTTTGGCGATGATATCGGCACTGGTTGGGATGGTTCTATTCGCGCCAGTGAGCAACTGTTCTTTGCTGATCCAGCATGGCAACTCTACGCCGAATATATAATGCACAACGCAGACCTGAACGATGACCCACTTAACGGCATAAATAGCTGGAATAAAGGAACAAAAGATTTAACAAGTGCTGATTTTCTTGATGATAGATACCAGAGAATAGCGCTAGGCCAACGTTTTTGGCATGGTTCCCCAGGAAAACCCGGCTCTACAGCCCCTTCTCCACGCTATTGGCTTGATGGTTCTGTAGGTTACAACCTAGAGACCGACAGAGCTGATATGACAGTAAGCTCGGGACTTGGCTGGCGAATAATTGGCAACGATGAACTCTATTTAAGTGTTGATTGGCAAAGCCAAGACAGGAATGGTGATCAATCGTCAAAGACCTCACTGGGTTACTTCTACTCTTTTTAAACAAGGACATATCAATGAAACGAACATTATTACTTTTAGCATCCATATTAAGTTTAACGGCATGTTCAACTTATAACGTGCCAGATAGTCCAACATTGGGCGGTTCAGCAGTATGGGCAATTATGCCGTTGGAAAACAACTCTAACAGCCCATTGGCCGCAGAAAAAGTAGAACAAATTCTGAGTACGCAGCTGTATAAAAAGGGAATAAAGGCGGTGATGTATCCCAAACCTGAGTTGAATAAGCTCGAGGATATTCTTGATAGCACAGCCAAAGACAAATATGCCAAAAATTGGATAGCAACTTACCCCGCTGATTACGTCATTACCGGTTCTGTTGAAGAGTGGCATTACAAAAGCGGCTTAGATGGTGAACCTGCTGTAGGCCTTAGTCTAGAAGTACTGTCTGCAAAAGAAATGTCTACCCTATGGCGTGCAACAGGTAGCCGCGGAGGTTGGGGCAGAGAGAGCGTTAGCGGAACGGGCATAATCGTAGTCGAAGAATTATTAGACGGCTTGAACATAGAATAAAAAATAAATCTTAAATAGGACAGTCAATAATGTTGTTGGATAGATTACCAATAGCCTTTAAAGAAGAAGGCTTTACACGGGTTGAGGTCATCATAGTGGCAGCTATCTCTACCTACATATGGATTCATTCGTATTCACCTGAGCCGAGTGCAACAGTGAATAATTTCTTTTGGCCTGTCCTTGGCCCTTTAGTCATATCATTACGTTATGGCTTTGCCAGAGGTTTTTTTTGTGCATTAGTGACCATTGCCGGTATCGCTTCTTTTATGAAAATAACAGGCAATCTTGCGAATTTTCCTTTTTCGCTTGCCGTTGGAATGATCCTCTCTGTTATGATTTCAGGCGAATTCCGTGATTATTGGCACAGGAAATCACAAAAACACGTGCTAGCGCATCAAAGTATGCGTCAACAATTGGATAGCTTCACCAAAAATTATCACCTGTTAAAAGTATCACATGATCAGTTGGAACAGCGAACTGCGGGCCAAACCATCAGCCTTCGCACTGAAATTAATACCTTGCAAAACTTAGCGACCAAACATGCGGATCGTCGACTCGAATCACTTGCTGAACCATTGCTCAATTTACTTGCTAATGTTGGAGGTCTTCAAGTTGCAGGCTTATATAAAGTAACAAACAATCAAATAGAAAAAAGTAGCTATGCGATACTGGGTGATCAGCATCAGCTAAAACTCAATGATCCTATGCTACATGACATGCTAGCCAACAAAAAGTTACTGTCACCTGCAACACTAAGTACTAACGAAGAACACAAATCACGTTACCAACTGTGTATTCCCTTACTTGATACGACAGGCAGATTCCAAGCTTTTGTGTTAGCTGAAAGTGTCAAATTCTTTTCGTTAACACCCGCTAATATTGCCGTTTTATCTCTGGTCTCTGACCACGCCGCCGATTTGTTGAGCAGTGACTTATTAACACCCACTCTTGAGTCACATCAGGCCCATTTATTTGTGCTGTATCTACAACGCGCCCTCTACAATAAACGCCATTACGGGGCAGATAGTGGTCTAGTGGTTTTTGTTGACGCTACAGGCACCCACGAAGATGTATTGAATTCAGTCATCAATTTCCGTCGAGGTGCAGATGTATATTGGACAAGTCGTTCACAGGACAATCTCCCTCGCCTCATGGTACTGCTACCCTTAATAACAACGTTTGATACCGCCTTATATATAAAACGCGTAGAAGATTATTTAACGAACAGTATGGGTGAGGATATTGGAGACATCGACATTCTTGGTCCATTTTCATTTGATAAAGACCAGGATGAAATTAATCGACTCATAGACGAGTTGGGGGTTAATGATGAAAAAATGGCTATTCCTACAGACAGTAACCTATGAGATATTAAGCTTTTATATCTTATTTAGTGAGTCTCCAACGGGGTTAATTTGGTTATTATATATAGCAGTCCATGGCGTTGCTTGTATCAGTTTTACAATTGCATGCTGGTCACTATTACCAGACCAATATAGCTTACCTATAACCAGCTCTACAGCATTTATATTCGGGCTTTCCTTCTTGATGCCATTATTTGGTATGTTGGGAATGCTTAGCTCAATATTAATTGCACTTTACCATCCGCGGAAGCAAAATTTGGTTACTTGGGTAGAACATGATCCGTCTCCATTGTCCCAGCATTCCAATGAACTTTCACCGCTTCAATACGGGTCTGGTGCCTTACGGGAAATCTTGATTAACAATACAAACCCTGAACGCAGACTAGACGCCGTCAGCGCTGTCCGATACCTTGCCAGACATCAAGCGATTCAGCTGTTACAGCTTGCATTAAAAGACTTATCAGATGATGTACGCTTACTTGCTTATGCATCGTTGGAAAGTATTGAAGCCGAAATTAATGATTCCATTTATGCGTTAAAAAAACAGTATCTTTACAAAAAAACAGCGTCTAAAGCCTTTGGAATCGCTCAGCAATATTGGGAATTATGTTATCTCGGCCTTGCTGAATCTGCGCTTCGTTCCCACTATCTGAAACAAGCCACACTGTATTTGCTCCAAGCAAATCATCTAGAAGAAAATGCATCAAACAACTTGCTGCTTGGTCGGATCATGCTGGAACAATCTAACCCACAAGGCGCGATTACCTACTTAACGCTGGCGTTAAATGGGGGGCTGCTAAAAACCCAGGTTTTCCCCTACTTGGCTGAAGCAACTTACTCAATGGGAAATTATAAAATGGCGAAGCAATATATAGCGCAATTCCCCGCTCGAAAGGGTGACAAGTTAAATCAAATCAAGGCGTATTGGCTATGACTAAAGATATCGACATATGCTTACTGCTTGAGGGAACATACCCCTACGTCCGTGGTGGTGTCTCCAGTTGGATGCATCAAATAATCAGTGGGTTACCCGAATTTACCTTCCACATTATTTTCCTTGGTGGCCATCCTGATCTTTACAATGAACCCGCTTACGATTTACCTGATAACGTTGTTGGATTTGAAATGCACTATCTATTACCCGATGGCGGCAAATCGATCCCGAGACCTAAAAAGGGAAAGCAGAAACAGTTCAAATCTTGGAATGATTTTTTATCCTTTTTTGACAAAACAAAAGAACCCATTCCTGCTGATTTACTGAATGATATCTCTGACTTTTTAGGTAAGAAAGGCCACCTAAGTTTAACGGACTTTTTAAATAGCCGCGCATCATGGGACGTTTTAACCGAGCGTTACCTTGGTCAGGCGGATGACCAATCTTTTGTCGATTATTTTTGGACATACCGCAATATTTACCAGGCTTTATTTATTTTGGCAAAGATATCTCAAAAGTTGCCCAATGCCAGTGCGTATCACAGTGTTTCTACTGGGTATGCTGGATTTTTGGGTGCGCTATGTCGACAAAAGAGTAAACGACCTTTTCTGCTCACTGAACATGGCATCTATACTAAAGAACGAAAAATCGACTTGGCTCAAGCGACATGGATAAAAGACAAACATAACCAGATCGATGTCAGCATGCACAAAGAGATGGGGTTAACACGAAAGACGTGGATCCAGTTTTTTGAACAATTGGGTACTTCTGCTTATCATCAAGCGGATGATATTGTCGCTCTATTTGAAGGAAACAGGCAGCGACAACACCAAGATGGTGCTGCCGCACATAAAACGCAAGTGATCGCAAATGGCATTGATATCGATCGTTTTGATTCCGCCTATAAACTTCGACCTGAAACGCCCCCAATGATTGTCGGCCTCGTTGGCCGGGTTGTCCCCATCAAAGACATCAAGACTTTTATTCGCACTATACGCGGTGCGCTAGAAACGCTGCCAAATATTGAGGGGTGGATTATTGGTCCGACTGAAGAGGATGAGACTTACGTACATGAGTGTAATTTGTTGATCGAGAACCTTGGTTTAACCGAGCATGTAAAAATGCTGGGTAGTAAAAATGTAGCTGAAATCATGCCCGAGCTCGGTGTCATGATGCTGAATTCGATCAGTGAGGCGCAACCTTTAGTTTTACTTGAAGCAATGGCGGCTGGCATTCCGTGTATTGCGACTGAAGTGGGGGCCTGCCGTGAAATCATTGATGGTGCAGTAGGTGACGATGCGGCACTTGGTTCCTGCGGCGAAATAATTCCTATCGCGAGTCCAACCGAAGGGGCAAATGCCATTATACGCATACTCAGTGATGCTGACGCATGGCAAAACACCGGAGATATAGGTAAGGCACGCGTAACTAAATACTACAATGAAAAGCTGATGTACGATTCGTACCGGCAGTTATATAGTGAGGCTATACGTGGCGGGAATAGGCTTTGAATTAAGGAAACTCCTTAAAAAAAATACATTGTTATCGGTTGTTGAAGCGTATGGGCTGGCTGGTTTGATTAGTTCCGGCCCCTGGGTACTGTCAATTTTGGCATTACTGGTCATTGGGATCCTCAGCATTGGCGGCGTATTCCAAACCGAAATCATTGTACGTTTTTTGGTATTAGTTACCTACTTAATGGCAGGATCACTCATCATTAGCGGGCTGTTTCAACTGTTATTAACGCGTTTTATTTCCGACCTCTTATATGCAAAACAAGAGCAGCGAGTTATACCTAATTTGTTAGGCGCAATGTTAGTGACAACCATTCTGGCAGCTGGCATTGGCGGCATTGTTTTAGCCTTGGCTTCCGGAATAGATCCGGCAGTAAAAATTATCATTTTATCGTCGCTAGTATTACTTTGTAACCAGTGGTTAATTTTAATTTTTATGAGCGGGATTAAACAGTATTATCGTATTTTCATCACGATGACAGTGAGTTATGGTTTGATGGTCGTACTCTGTCTTACACTGCCTAATTATGGTTTGCTTGGGCTAATGCTGATTTTCGCTTCGTGCCAGGCACTGCTAACTTTTGCGCTCCTCTATCACATAATCCGCGATTTTCCAGCACAACGTTTGGTCATGTTTGAATTTCTAAACTATAAAAAAGTATTTATCTCATTATTATTCTGTGGTCTTTTTTACAACATTGGGGTTTGGGTCGATAAGTTTGTATTTTGGACGCGGGATGAAACATCGCATCAGGTACTGAGTATTTTCCGAGCATCATACATCTATGACTTACCCATTTTTATCGCCTATCTTGCGATTGTGCCCGGGATGGCTGTATTTATGCTGAGAATGGAAACTGATTTTGCACGGGCATGCTTAAAATTCTATGATGCAGTCC
>JBLHNW010000067.1:0-12148 GCA_047622205.1 Paraglaciecola sp. | reverse complement strand
GTGCGCCCTGAAATACTTTTATCTGGCATATAACTCATTTAAATAGGCCGCAATACGCACCCCTGCCATTTGCATTCTAATCGTTGCAGTGGGCAAATGCTGATACAAATAGTTCCAGGAAATTTTTTCTTCTTCTGGGTAAATACCATCACGAATTTTAGCGCTTTCGGCAATCCAAATTAATGGATCGCTTACCATCCATTGTTTTGCCTGTTCAGGGGTGATTTTACGACTCAATCTATCAGTCCATTCGGTATACGATAGTTTGCGGCGGTCAATCATTCCTGAGTCCCACACTCGATGTAAATTGGAATCTCCCCAGAAAAAATTTAGTTTAACATCATTTCCGCCCCTATCGGTGCCGTTCCCAGCATGCAGCGGTTGATGTAAATCACCAATAATATGTACGATAAAGCGCAAGGCTCTTTGTTTATGCTCAAGTGAAGTATTTGGGCTTTTTAGTTGTGCCGAGAACATTTTTAGCGCACTAACTGCATCTCCTTCTTCCGGTGCTTCCACATCCTCGTACACTTTGCCCTTTGGTACGGTTACATAATGAAAAGGACCCGCTATGGATTGCCAGAATACCCCTGGATCAGATTTCATTTCATCGACATAAGTCGAGGCCTCTGCCAAATCTTCATTGGGTAACAGAATAGCAATTGCAGCAAGTGCTTTAGGGCTTAAATATTGCTCCGCAATCGCTCCAGTTACGCGGTGTCCAGTTTGCCCCCAACCAAATGCCTGAAAACTGACCAGCATCACGCAACAACACGTTATTTTCTTAGATAATTTCATTGTATATATTTCTTTTCGGTGGATTGTTATGACTCGCCTGCAAAGCGACTGATTAAGGTTTTGTGTATCCCGGCAAAACTACCATTACTCATGATAACAATATGATCACCAGGTCGAGCGTAGGATAGTATTGATTTAATCAACACTTCCATGTCTTTATAACGGGATGCAGTAACTTCACTTTTTGCCAATAATTCATCCATTGACCATTGTAAATTGCTTGGTTCATAAATAAACACTTGGTCGGCTTGTGACCAGGACGTGGCCAAGGTGTCCTTGTGGATCCCCATTTTCATCGTATTTGAGCGCGGTTCCAACACGGCCAAAATTCTTGCCTCGCCGACTTTTGCCCTAAGCCCTTCAAGCGTTGTGGCTATCGCCGTCGGATGATGGGCAAAGTCATCGTAGAGGGTAATGTCATTTACTACACCTATGATTTCCATGCGACGCTTAACATTGATGAACGTACTTAAGGCTTCAATCGCAATATTAACCGGAACCCCAGCATGCCGAGCAGCAGCAATCGCCATCATGGCATTACTGACATTGTGTTGGCCGAGCAGATCCCATACGACTCGGCCCAATATATCACCCTTAAACATGACATCAAATTCACCACCATCAGCAGCGCAATCACTTGTTTGCCAGTCGCCACCTATAAATTGCACAGGTGTCCAGCAACCCATATCCAAAACCTTAGTTAAATTGGCATCATGTTTAGGCGCAAGAGCCAGGCCATTACTAGGTAACATACGCATCAGATGGTGGAATTGCTTCTGGATGTCGGCTAGATTATTAAAAATATCGGCATGATCAAATTCAAGATTGTTTAACACTAATGTGCGAGGACGATAATGAACAAATTTGGAACGTTTATCGAAGAAGGCACTATCGTATTCATCAGCCTCTATAATGAAGAATGGCATCTCGCCCAGACGCGCTGATATGCCAAAATTCTGTGGGACTCCGCCAATCAGAAAACCAGGATGTAAATCTGAAAATTCAAGGATCCAAGCTAACATACTTGATGTGCTTGTTTTGCCATGTGTACCGGCAACAGCGATCACCCAACGATCTTTCAATACATTCTCAAGCAGCCATTGTGGCCCACTGGTGTATGGCAGGTTGCGATTCAGTACATATTCAACCGCCTTATTGCCGCGAGATAGAGCATTACCTATTACAACCATATCGGGTTGTGGCTCAAACTGCGCCAGATCGTAGCCCTCAGTGAGTTCAATACCTAACTCTTCTAGTTGAGTACTCATGGGAGGATACACATTGGCGTCGGAACCAGTCACCTTATGCCCCATCGCTTTTGCTATTGCAGCGATCCCACCCATAAATGTTCCGCAAATACCTAAAATGTGAAGATGCATAACCACTCAATTAAATCAGAATCTATGTCTAGGTTAACAGATACGAAATATCTAACCCAGTCAGCAAACTATAATTTTACGCAATTTTTAGTAGTAAAATTAATAGCAAATCCGTTGATCAGATTTTCTTAGCTGAGTTTTCAGCATAATCCAGTTACAATCTGTATCTGTAAGTGTGGTGATAATAAAAACAAAAGATTCCACACCCTGTCCCTACAACTAATATAAGGCCTTATTACATAATGAAACGACTCAATTCCCAACTTCAAGAAGACGGTGCACCGATGGAACTGATCTTGTTAGTGCGCACTTTGTTGGCTGGCTGCAAGGAAATTGCTTTTAGGGTAAGTCAAGGCTCGCTCGCTGGCGTTTTAGGGTCAACCTTAAGTGAAAACGTACAAGGTGAGACACAAAAGAAATTAGATGTAATTTCGAACCAGATTCTTAAAGATATACTGAGTGAATCAGGCTATGTAAAGGCCATTTCATCCGAGGAAGAGGACGACGTGGTACCTTGCAATCCGGAAGGCAAGTACTTAGTCAGCTTTGATCCCCTGGACGGTTCGTCAAACACAGATATTAATAGCCTTATTGGCACCATATTTTCGATTACACATGCCCCGCAATGGATGAAGCCGGATGATCCTTCCGCTTTTTTGCAGCCTGGAACACAGATAGTTGCAGCTGGCTATGTTCTTTATGGTCCATCGGCCATGCTTGCCATGACGACTGGACGCGGCACACATTTATATACCTTAGATAAAACTCATGGTGGGTTCTTGCTAACTAAGGCGAATGTTAAGGTTCCTGAAAGCACCGAAGAATTTGCGATTAACACTTCCAATCAGCGTCATTGGGAAGAACCAATTCAAAACTATATTGGTGATTTGATTGCTGGTGAAGAAGGTCCGCGAGGTAAAGATTATAATATGCGTTGGGTAGCAGCCATGGTCGGTGATATTCATCGGGTATTAAGTAGAGGCGGTGTATTTCTGTATCCCTTTGACAAACGTAACCCCAAGATGCCGGGCAAATTACGTCTCTTGTATGAAGCTAACCCCATGGCCTTTCTAATGGAACAAGCCGGTGGTTTGGCTGACACCGGTAGCGGTCGTATTATGGAAGTTATGCCCACCGAGATTCATCAAAGAGTACCGGTTTTGCTTGGTTCAAAAGAAGAAGTAGAAGCCTGTTTAAGCTATTACAAATAAGCTCTCACAATAAATATAGTTGGCGTCGAATAGACGCCTTTTTATTGATTTAAAAAAACACCTATTTGTATCTGTCACCTGATAAGTTAATTAGAATTTGCTAAAAAACTGTTAATACAAAGAATCGAAATAAAAAAACCGCTCAAATAAGAGCGGTTTTTTATTTCTAGTAACAACTATTTTTCGCTCATGTAAGCCTTACAATAACGGCGCAATCACCAGACTGACGATCGCCATAACATTGATCAAAATATTCATTGCCGGACCAGAAGTATCCTTAAAAGGGTCACCTACTGTGTCACCCACTACCACCGCGGCATGCACATCTGAGCCCTTACCGCCTAAATTCCCTTTTTCAACATATTTTTTGGCGTTATCCCAGGCTCCACCAGCATTGGCCATCATCAGAGCCAACAGTACACAGCCCAACAACGCGCCGCCAAGCATGCCACCTAGTGCATATGCTCCCAGCCCAAAACCTACTAACGGAGGCACACCAACAGCAATTACACCTGGCAGAATCATCTTCTTTAGTGCTGCCTGAGTGGCAATATCCACACAGCGAGCTGTATCAGGTTCTGCAGTCCCTTCCATCAAACCTTTTATCTCACGGAATTGACGGCGAATTTCCTGGATCATTTCAAACGCGGCATCGCCAACCGCAGTCATGGTAATTGAAGCAATCAAAAACGGCAGAAGACCACCAATAAACAAACCAATCAACACCATTGGATCACCCAGATTAAGGGTGAAGCCAGGATATTTAAGGGTTAATGTTTCGATGAACGCGGCGATAATTGCTAAGGCTGCCAACGCGGCCGCACCAATCGCAAAACCCTTGCCAATTGCAGCAGTTGTGTTGCCTAGTTCATCCAATGAATCAGTGATAGCCCGAGTTTCTGCTCCGAGGCCACTCATCTCTGCAATACCACCAGCGTTATCTGCTACAGGACCGTAGGCGTCAATCGCCATAGTAATACCTACTGTTGCCAGCATTCCCACAGCCGCTATTCCCACACCATATAAACCAGACAACTGAGTTGAGGCAAAAATAATGACACATATGGTTAAGACTGGTATCACCACCGATTGCATTCCCACAGCTAATCCAGTGATCATTACTGTCGCAGCGCCCGTTTCACCCGCCTTAGCAATTTTTCGTACTGGTGTAGATGCAGTGTAATACTCGGTCACTAAACCTATGATGATGCCACCGACAGCACCGGTCACAACAGCCCACCAAACATTAGTACTGACACCCGCTTGAGCGATGACAAAATACGCCGCAGCAATAAATATAACAGCAGCGGACATAGTCCCGGCACGTAATGCCACTTCTGGTTTACTGGCAGACATGAACTTAACCAGGATAATACCTGCTACAGAGCAAAGTAACCCGGTAGATGCTAATGCCAGAGGTAAAAACATCAACGATTCACGGCTGCCTAAACCACCGATAACCATCGTTGAAGCGATAGCAACAGTTGCGATCATCGCACCACAGTATGACTCAAAAATATCCGAGCCCATGCCGGCAACATCACCCACGTTATCCCCTACGTTGTCAGCGATTACACCGGGGTTACGCGGATCATCTTCTGGAATTCCTGCTTCGATTTTACCCACCAAATCAGCGCCCACATCAGCACTTTTGGTGAATATCCCACCACCGACACGGGAGAATAAGGCTACGATCGATGCGCCCATACCAAATCCATGAATATAATGTGCGGTTGTGGGGTCACCACCAAAGAACCAATACAATGTCCCTAAACCTAACAAGCCCATAGACGCTACGCATAAGCCCATTACCGAACCGCCCATAAAGGCAATAGTTAAGGCTGCCGCAGAACCTTGATCGTGTGCTGCTTGGGTAGTTCTAACATTTGCTTTTGTGGCAGTGAACATTCCCATATAGCCGGCAAATGCGGAACATATTGCACCAGCAGTAAAGGCAATGGTGGTTTCAGGACCAAGTGAAAAATACAAGGCTACGCCTACCACTAGAGCAAACATAAACAACATTTTGTACTCGCGATGCATAAAGACCATTGCTCCGGAGTGAATGGCTTCACCAATCTTTATAATATCGGGGTTAGTTACAGGATTTCTTTTGATCATGAAATAAATAAATAATGCACAGACTAAACCGGCTGCGCCAAGTAAGGGTGGAAGGTAAAATAGTTCGGTCATAATGTTCCCTGAAAGAGTTGCTATGACACAAAGAGTGACAACTGAATTTGGTGTTTTTTTTGTACACCATTAACCCAACACGCTTTGCGATATTATGTATATCGACTGTCTGGCTAAATAGAAGCCCTGTCGTCAGTGATATTACTTTGTTGTTTTATTTACGTTTTTTTAACGTATTTTTTACAACTAACAACAACTATAACGAGATTTTCGCGCCGAGTTCAAGTTTTAATCAATAAAACTGAAAACTCTTCCGTTATTTAGACAGCAAACATTTCATCTTGTGATGGTTGCCTCTATAATTCCAAGTAATTCCTCTTAATTCTAATTAGGTAAAATACATGAGCCTCAACGCCGTGCCAGCTGGCAAAAATCTGCCAGACGAAATTAATGTGATCATTGAAATACCCGCCCACGCTGACCCGGTGAAGTATGAAGTGGATAAAGAATCTGGTGCGATTTTTGTAGACCGTTTCATGTCTACCTGCATGCACTACCCAACCAACTATGGTTACGTACCTCACACCTTATCTGAAGACGGCGATCCAGCAGATGTACTGGTTCTCACGCCATTCCCGTTATTGCCAGGCTCAGTAATAAGCTGTCGCCCGGTTGGCGTGTTGAAAATGACTGATGAGTCGGGCATTGATGCGAAAATCTTAGCTGTGCCAGTGGATAAGTTATCCACCATATATCGTGGTATCAACGACATCGACCAAATTCCGGAATTAACCAGACAGCAAATTCAACATTTCTTTGAACATTATAAAGATCTCGAGCCAAACAAATGGGTCAAAATCGAAGGTTGGGAAGACGCTGCAGCGGCTAAAGCTGAATTGGTAAACAGTGTGAAATTGTACGAACAGGCTGAAACCAAACCCGCGTTCTAAGAGCTTCTTAAGTAAGCTATCACTAGATATTCGAAAAAACCGACTTAGTCGGTTTTTTTATTGGTGCCTAAGGCTGAGTGTGAGACTATCGGATTTTAGTAACTGTCATCGACCTATATTGACCAAGATAAATACACTTCGGCGCGACCCACAGGTTTTATTACTCGCCATGGCATTCGTCATGCCATTGGTATTTTCAGTTTGGAATGCCCTACTGAATAACTTTGTGGTTGAAGAAGCTCAATTTACGGGTGCCGAAATTGGCATGCTCCACAGCTTGCGAGAAGTACCTGGATTCCTGGCCTTCACTGCAGTTTTTTTACTCTTAGTAATCAAAGAGCAAACATTTGCCCTCGTGTCTCTGGCGTTAATGTGTATAGGTATCGCACTAACCGGCTGGTTACCTTTTGAATTGGGCCTATATTGCACCACCGTATTGATGTCGATTGGCTTTCATTATTTTGAAACCATAAACCAATCTTTAACCCTACAGTGGTTGGACAAAGACAAGGCCGCTCATTTTATGGGCAAACAATTAGCAGTTAAAAGTTTTGCGTCACTATTGGCGTACGGATCAATTTGGCTGTGCATGGAATGGCTGGGGATATCTTACCTCAGCATGTATATGCTGGCGGGTGGCGTTGGTCTATGCATAGTTTTTGTGTTGTGGTCATCCTTTGATAATTTTACCCATAAATCGACTCAACACAAACATATGTTTTTGCGCAAACGTTATTGGCTATATTACGCTCTGGTATTTTTCAGTGGTGCCAGACGACAAATTTTTATGGTCTTTGCGTCATTTATGATGGTCGAAAAATTTGGCTATTCGGTAGGAGATATCAGCTTACTGTTCATCATCAATTATGTTTTCAATTTACTGTTTGCACCAAAAATTGGACGCTGGATCCACAGGATCGGTGAACATCGCGCGTTACGAATTGAATATATAGGCTTAATCGTTGTGTTTGTCAGCTACGCTTTGGTTGATGATGCCTATGTTGCTGCCGGTCTATATGTGATTGATCACCTATTTTTTGCCATGGCTATAGCTCTCAAAACCTATTTCCAAAAAATTGCCGATCACAAAGATATCGCTTCTACAGCGGGGGTCAGCTTCACTATAAATCATATCGCAGCGGTGGTTATTCCGGCTCTATTGGGGATTGTATGGTTAACTTCACCTAGTTTAGTTTTTTATATTGGTGCTGGGTTTGCATTCTGCTCATTGATATTGGCATTAAACATTCCTGATAGGCCCGTACCGGGAAATGAAGTACGCAAGAACCCCTGGGGTTGGGCAAATATTTCTGCTGATCCTAAAGCTATAATAGAGAGCAAATAAATAGATGAAAAAAATATTTTTGTTACTGTGCATATTTTCCGGCAATACTTATGCAGAACCAATGGAGTTATTTTGGGAGGACATGATCCCCAAGGATTATATTGTCCCGGAACCGACTGTCAGTCATGAGGGAAGTATGGTGCAGCAAAGCTTAGAAGCGCCGATTGTAGCCGAGTTAAATGGGAAATTAGTCAAAATACCTGGCTTTGTTGTTCCTCTGGAGGGAGATAGCGAAACAACCAGCGAGTTTTTATTAGTACCGTATTTTGGTGCCTGTATTCATGTTCCACCACCGCCTCCTAATCAGATAGTTTATGTGAAGTTTTCTAGCGGTGTGCCAATGGAAAACCTATACGACGCCGTTTGGATTACAGGGATTTTAGCAACCCAGAGTTGGGAAGGTGATATTGCCACTGTCGGATATACCTTAACAGGAATCGAAGTGAGTCCTTACGACGGTTGAGGTTGCCAAGTTAAATAAGCTGAACTCGGAATTAGAAATGTCTAAGAAATTAATTTTCTCTAGCCACTCACCTAACTACTTTCCAGTAAATGTTCTGACAACAGTGTGCGGATGTCATCGTTGATGGTCAGAGCCTTTTTATTCTGATAGTCAAAGTTCACCATGGTTGTTGTGCCACTGGCACATTTTTTCTGACCTTGCCAAAGCTCCTGATAAACATCGAATGAACTGCCACCAATGCGGCTAATATAGGTTCTGACTTCGACTTTTTGCCCGTAAAAAATTTGCTGCAAAAAATCGACTTTGTAACTTGCCAGTATCAGTGGCCACTTTTGCAAATTCAAGGTCGGGTTGAATATCTTAAAAATTGATTCACGTCCGGTTTCAAACCAAGCAACCAAAACTGTATTGCTGACATGGGCCAATGCATCAGTTTCATAAAAGCGCACATTAAATTCTTCGCTAAACATAGTAGCCCCGATTAGTTACTCTTTAAACAACAACGGCTTAAGAAAACTAGCCGTATGTGATCCCCTTACCAAACACACTTGTTCTGGTGTCCCTTGAGCAACAATTTGTCCTCCACCCGAGCCCCCTTCCGGTCCGAGATCAATCACCCAATCTGCAGTTTTTATTACATCCAGGTTATGTTCAATCACTACAACCGTATTGCCATGATCGCGCAGACGGTGTAACACCTGAAGCAGCTGTTTAATATCATGAAAGTGCAGCCCGGTGGTCGGTTCATCCAGAATATACAAAGTTTGACCGGTATCGCGTTTTGACAATTCTTTAGCCAACTTAACTCGCTGGGCTTCGCCACCGGAGAGGGTGGTAGCAGCTTGACCAAGGCGAACATAGGACAAGCCTACATCCATCAATGTTTGCAACTTACGCGCTATAGCTGGGATAACATCAAAAAATGGACGAGCTTCTTCAACCGTCATGTCCAAAACTTGGTGAATATTGAGACCTTTGTATTGGATCTCCAGAGTCTCACGGTTGTAACGTTTACCTTTACAAATATCACAGGGCACATAGACATCGGGTAAAAAGTGCATTTCTACCTTAATCACTCCATCACCCTGACAGGCTTCACAGCGACCACCTTTAACATTAAAACTAAAGCGACCCGGCTTATATCCTCTTGAACGGGATTCTTGAGTGCCGGCAAATAACTCTCTGACAGGTGTGAATATTCCGGCATAAGTTGCCGGGTTAGAGCGTGGTGTGCGACCAATTGGGCTCTGGTCGATATCGACGACTTTATCGAGCAATTCCATACCAGTAATCGACTTATACGGTGCAGGTTCTCCGGTCGTTGCACCATTTAATTCACGGTGAGCAATACGATAGAAAGTATCATTTATTAAGGTCGACTTTCCTGAGCCAGACACGCCGGTCACGCAGGTCATTAAACCTAATGGTACGCTTAAGTTAATATTTTCCAGGTTGTTGCCAGTGGCTCCTGTCATTTCAACCCATTTCCCATCCTGGCTTGGTGTACGTATCGGCGGGATTTCAATTCTCTCTCTGCCGGATAAATACTTTCCTGTTAGTGAGCGCTCGCTATTCATTATATCTTCGATGCTACCCTGAGCTACTACCTCGCCGCCATGCACACCGGCACCGGGGCCAATATCCAGGACAAAATCGGCCGCGCGAATGGCATCTTCATCATGTTCTACGACTAGTACTGTATTACCCAGATCACGCAGATGAGTTAAGGTCTTTAACAAGCGTTCGTTATCTCGCTGGTGCAAGCCGATTGAAGGCTCATCGAGGACGTACAATACTCCAACTAATCCAGCCCCTATTTGACTGGCCAGGCGGATACGCTGTGCTTCACCTCCTGATAATGTATCAGCACTGCGCGACAGAGATAAATAATTAAGCCCAACATTAACCAGGAAATTAAGTCGGTCATTTACCTCTTTAAAGATTTTCTCGGCGATTTGTTCACGTTTACCGGTAAGGGTTAAAGTGGCGAAAAAATCCACTGCTTCAGCAATCGACATACCGGTAATCGTTGGTAACGGAGTGTCGCCAATAAAAACATTCCGAGCCTCCAGGCGTAATCGAGTTCCTGAGCAACTGTTACATGGTTGTTGGCTTAAATATTTGGCTAATTCATCCCGGACCGCGTTTGATTCGGTTTCTTTATAGCGGCGCTCCATATTGGGAATAATCCCTTCAAATGGATGCTTGCGTTCCATAATGTCGCCACGATCATTAATATATTTAAACTTTAACGAGGTGCCTTTACTACCATACAGAATCAAGTCTTTAGCTTTCTCATCCAACTCTGCATAGGGTTTAGCCAAGTCAAAATCATAGTGATCTGCAACAGCCTGGAGCATCTGAAAATAATAGTAACTACGTTTGTCCCAACCTCTAATTGCGCCACCAGATAAACTAAGTTCATCATTTGCAATGATTCGACTTGGATCAAAAAATTGCCTGGTTCCCAAACCATCACAGGTTTGACAGGCACCGGCCGGATTATTAAAGGAAAACAAGCGTGGTTCGAGTTCAGCCATACTGTAGCCGCATTGAGGACAGGCGAAGTTAGATGAAAATACAATCTCTTCCCTCTTGGGTTCATCCATGTATGCAACCTTTGCGCTGCCGCCGGACAAATTTAACGCAGTTTCAAATGATTCAGACAAACGTAGCTTCAAGTCTTCACGAACTTTGAAGCGATCTACTACCACCTCAATTCTGTGTTTTTTATGCAAGTCCAAGGCTGGAGGATCGGAAAGATCACAGACTTCGCCATCGATACGCGCACGAATAAAACCCTGGGCAGCCAAATTTTCCAGGGTTTTTAGATGTTCACCCTTACGATCCTGAACCACCGGAGCCAGCAACATCAACTTGGTGTTTTCCGGCATATCCAAGACTCTATCAACCATCTGACTGATAATTTGAGCATCCAGTGGTAGATGATGGTCAGGGCAACGTGGCTCGCCCACTCTCGCATATAATAAACGCAAATAGTCGTATATTTCGGTGATGGTACCGACCGTCGAACGTGGATTATGGGAGGTTGATTTTTGTTCAATCGAAATGGCCGGTGACAGACCTTCGATATGATCCACGTCAGGCTTTTCCATCATCGACAAAAACTGTCTGGCGTATGTCGACAAAGACTCAACGTAACGACGCTGTCCTTCGGCGTAAAGAGTGTCGAACGCAAGGGAAGATTTACCCGAACCCGAGAGCCCGGTGATAACCGTCAATTTATCTCTTGGAATATCCAAGCTGATGTTTTTCAGATTATGCGTGCGTGCGCCTCGAACTTCTATTTTATCCATTATTAACCAGTGTCGACTCAAAAGAGGGAGTATTACATACTCTGCAAAAGAGCTCTATGTAGATAAACAAAATTAACCATATATGTCCGTCATCCTTGAAACTGCATATTTGTTGGCTACACTCATTCGCCGCCACCATACAATTCCAATGATTTAGGGTATAAACGACTGTTCGACTTGGCTGGGCTTGAAAATATGCTAAGCTTCCGCGCCTAAAAACCAAATCAAATAGTTAGCACTTTGAATCGAACTGAAATTCGCGCAGCACTGTCACTAGCCGCCGTTTATGTACTGCGAATGTTAGGGCTTTTCATGGTCATGCCAGTACTGGCTATTCTGGCCGTGGAATATGCCGATTATTCTGCAGTCATGCTTGGTCTGGCCATTGGTGGATATGGTTTAACCCAGGCTCTATTGCAAATTCCAATGGGTATATTGTCGGACAAGATTGGTAGAAAACCAGTGATTGTTGGAGGCTTATTGGTGTTCGCTCTGGGTAGCGCAGTCGCCGCCATGAGCGACAGCATGTTATGGTTAGTGATTGGACGATTC
>JBLHNW010000066.1:0-12412 GCA_047622205.1 Paraglaciecola sp. | reverse complement strand
AACTGGTGCTTAGACGCCTATCGGCCAGGAATGCGAAAGGCAGCCATGGCGGCAATTGCTTTTGAGCCAGTGTCCGGTCGAAAACTCACAGTGAGCACGACAATGCCCGGCATGCAGGTCTATACGGGAAACTTTTTGTCTGCTGAAGTAACACGAAAAAATGCAGCGATATACCCGCCTAATCAAGCATTTTGTTTTGAAAGTCAATATTATCCAGATGCACCTAATCAACTAAATTTTCCCAGTCCGGTATTAAAAGCTGAGGAAGAATTTTATTCAGTAACAGAATTTACAATTGAATTTTAGCCACTAAACAAATGTTATGGTGACGTCAGATTCCAGCTAGTCCAACTAAAAAAACCCGATAAACAGTGCTTATCGGGTTTTTTTAAAATATCAACTAAGACTAACTACTGAATAGGAGCAGCCTGCTCTTCTGTGGCAGGTTCTTCTATTTTAAGTTGCATTCCTTGAATAGGTGTTTCACCGCTACTGGACAATTGTACTAATCGATTAAGCTGTCCTAATGACATAAGTAAAGCGTAAATAGCTCCCAGAAAACCGGATTTGTGGAGTTCTAAAATCACGGTTTCATCAAGAGCTTGTAAACGCTTTTCACTAACGGCGTGCATGCCAGTGATATTACGTTTTTGTCCATTAACGTATTGAACGTTAAGTTGAATAGGATCAAGTAAATCAAGCTCTACTAATTTTTTGATAAATCCCTGAGTAGCCATTTCACTGTTTGCCAATTCTGACAAAAGTTTTTGACGATTTTGCAAAAACGGACTAGGTTCACCCGCTTCGGTAAAAACTGCCTCACCTTCTGTACCAACTAAATCGCTGTTCTCGTCAAAAAAGACACCGAGCTTTTCTCCGTCTGCGCGCACATCAAAAGGATAACGCTGAATGTTCATGGGTACAGAGTGCCCCTGCCATTTGCCATCTTGTATGTACAAATTAACGCCTTGTTCAGTACCCAGCATTGCCACACTATGGAAGATGTCTGTTTTTGGATCCTTAACCAAAACGATAGGCATGCAACTTGCGACTTGCGCATACTCACGCATAGATGCTGCGGCCAAGTGAATGTCTTTTGCATGGCCAAAGTTGTGAGTCAAATTGATTTTAATATCTTTATGTTTGTCTATATCTAGAGGGACGTAGCTAATAGTCATGAAATACTTCTCTTTCTTTATTTTTAATATTGTTTGTGACCGTGTTGACAGAAAATCCAAAACAACCTGTCTAACAATCAATGTAATATAAGCTGAACTCGGGATAAGCAACGCCTGTAAGCACAGCTATTTCTTTCCTTCTCAGTGTTGCTCGTCATGAGTTTAGACCCACTAGACAACATAGCTCGCGCCTTGATAAGAACAGAAATAGCAACACTTACACTTCATATACAATATCAATGATATTTGTTAAAACTATCACTTTGAAATACAAAGGGAAATTGACTCCTTCGACATTTCTTATCACGAGTTCAGGTTAATATAATTATTTTATCTGCTTGGATAATGTTGGGATAAATACAGAGAACACAAGCGAAAACGTGCGCAAGTATCTTAGATTTGCCAGTTGATGTCACTAAAAGTAAACATTTTATTTACATTTCCCTGCTAAGTAGTTGATGGACAGGAAATTGTTCTGCACGCCACATCAACTTGAAATTCCAAGTGAATCCTTGTGACGTGGAATTCACTGCATATTCACTAAGCTAATTCCCCTGCCTTTTTAAGCTCTTTGCCTACTTCCACTGGAACTGAATCGATATATTCTTGTAATTTTGCTTCTGCTTCATTACCAAATAAAATTTCACAGGCCTCTCTTAAACCAGGTGCCGCAATAATATCTTGTTTGCGCACAACCAGAGAGATTTTTGAGCGTCGACGTAAGAAATCTTCTAATTTGGTCACCATTTCCCGCTCTGCGGCATGCTCGATCTCAACCCGCAGATATTCAGAGTTTTCTATCAACAATTCGGCTTTTTCTGGATTCTCGCGAATACTTTCTAGCATGTTTATCGCGTTGCGCCCATAACGTCGCCAGAAACGCACACTTAGGTTTTCAGAAGAGGTAGGTGGCGTTAAAGCGTCAAAATCCATCAACTTTGCACGATGAAAAAACTCTCTTTTAACGGTATCGTCAGGTTCGCCGTACCATTTATAATCTGCATAAGGAAGGTTAATCCCAAAACTTTTTATAATACCCGCAACTTCATCACCTACATTTAAACAATCTGTTAGTTTGCCACCAAAAATCGACATATAAGCAGTCTCGACATTGATATCAATTGCGTGTTTACGTGATAACTGCACCCAATCGGCTTTGCCTCCTTCACCCTTTATCGCCAGAGGTCGCACACCGCAGCGTTCAGCAATTATATCGTCCTTGCTCAGGGGCTTGTCTAAGACTAGAAGCTTGTTGACGTTGTCCAGTACAAACTGTCTGTCTTCCTCTGTCACATACGCATAAGGGCTATCAACCTGAGTATCTGTGGTACCGATGCAAGTCTTCGGCCCCATGGGAATAACGAAAAACAGACGACCATCGTCAGCAAAAAAAGTAAGAATTTTTTTACTGTCAGTTATGTTATCAACGATTAAATGAATGCCCTTGGAGAACAGGTGATGATGTTCGGTTTGTTCACCATTCAATTGGTTAACTGGATCAACAAACGGCCCACAAGCATTGATAATGGCCTTGGAGCGGATGGTCAGTTCCTCACCAGTGATAGTGTCACGAGCGAAGGTTAGCCATAAACCGTCTTCTTTACGAGACCCAAGTGACTCCACATAATTGGCCGCAATACATCCATAACTCATACTCGAACGAATAAAGTTAAATACGAAACGCGCATCGTTGTCGTGTAAATAGGCATCAGAATATTCAAAACCACCATTTACATTCGAGGTATCGATGACCTCTTCCATTGACTTAATTCTTGAGGGCGTCAAAAAGCTTGGCATTTTGGTGAAAAAACGCCCCATAAGCCAATACAAAATCGTTCCTAAAAAAACGAAAAATGCAGGGAACCGAAAGCCACGTTGAATACTAGTTAAAAAGCGGATTTCTTTTACCGTAGAGGGATAGCTGCGCATTAAGTGATTACGACTTTTACACAGTTTGTTCACCAAGGTATATTCATAACTTTCCAGGTACTTTATCCCCCCCCACGCCAAATTAGACGAGTTTGAACTGGTAAAGCCGGCAAAATCCCCCTTATCAATTAAAGCAACTTTCACCCCTTTAGCGGCTAGGGCGGCAGCGGAAACTGCGCCATTAATCCCCCCACCCACAATCAGTACATCAAATGTACTCTTTGGTAGTTTTTGAATATTGCTTTTTCTAAGGTCATTCATGTTTTCCGTACTATCCTCTTATTTATGCTTCTGAAGGGGATTCGAGCCCATCATCACTGCCCCAAGCAAACTCAGCACTTTGCTTGAAGTACAATTTATTAATTAGTAGCGCCACTGACACGCAAGATATCAATGTGAAAAACATCAGATGAATATAATGTAAACCAAATGGTGCATGAAAGGGTGAAAACTCGAATGACAATGCACCATACAAGAACACACCAAAAACGACTGCAATAATACCAGCATTAGCATGTACGTTTCTAAACACTAAACCGACTACAAATATTGAAAGAATTGGCATACTGAATAGGCCCCACAATTGTTGCAACAGATTGATGATGCTGTCTGCTTGGGCATAAACAGGCACTAATAGGAGCGAAATAAACGTTATAGCGACAGTGATCCATGCACTTAATTTAGGTACATTTTTGGTATGACCTATGTACGGTTCATGAATATCACACACATATAAGGCCGCAGCAGAGTTTAAATTACTGTTGAAAGTCGACAGTACTGCAGCGGCCATGGCGGCTGCAAAAACACCAGACAACCAAGAAGGGAGTAAATCGCCCACTATCTGCCCATAAGCCGCATCTCCAATATCACCATAGAGTTGAAATGATACAATACCTGGGATAACGATGATTGCTGGAACAATTAATATACGAATACCGATCGCGGCAAACACCCCTTTTTGGGCTTCTTTAAGACTCGGTGCTGCCATAGCACGCTGTGTAATGACCTGATTGGTTCCCCAATAAAAAATCTGTATAAAAAGCATTCCAGTTAATAATGTATGCCAAGGGATCGGCGAATCATTGTCCCCAATCAAGGTTAATCTCTCCGCTGGAATACCAGAAAAATCATAATCAATAGCATTCATCGCTAAAAATACTATTGCAATGGCCATTGTTAAAAGCAGCACACCGGAATAGGTATCTGATACCGCTACCGCACGCAATCCACCAAAAACTGCATACATGGCACCTAATGTTGCGAAAGCGACGGCGATATACATCAATGGAATATCCACGTTAAACATGGTTTTCATAAATAATGCACCAGAGTAAATCACCGCTGGACAAAATATCAAAGCGCTACTTAAGAAAAATAGGGAACCAATAACTGCTCTTATGTGTTTGTTATTATAGCGTTTTTCTAATAACTCAGTGGTAGTGGTACATTGATATTTGTAGTATACGGGTAAAAGCACCTTAGCCAAGATGATTAATCCCGCCACTGCAGCAAACTCCCACCAAACTAACAACGCCATTTGATTACCATTTGTCCCAACCAATTGATCGGTACTTAAGTTGGTTAAAGTGATCGAGCCAGCAATGAAATACCACTTCAAATTGCCCCCAGCCAAAAAGAGCTCCTTATTTTGTTGGCCTTCACTTGCACCTGACCTAGGGCCTTTGCCCTTACATTGCAAATAGGTAAGCAAAGCGATAATCGCTGTCACCAGTGCAAAAACGGAGATCTGAATGATGTTGTCTGACATGTAATGGCTCCTTTGCCAATTTGCCTAACGAAGGCCATAACTGACTTATTATTTTAATTTACTACGCTGTTTATGTTTTCCAACTTAAGCGAACGCAATCATTTCGTTCTCAAGCAGCTACCCTGTCTTTAGCCACTTCAATTTTTAGCTGAGCGACCTTAGGTAAGTCACTCCTATTGTTTTGCTTCTGAATCAGCATGTTTAACTGATAGATGGAGATCAACAACGCGTGTATCTGCACCAGATAACCTTGTTGGTTTAAACCATGCAGTTGTTCCGCTGATAAGGCATTTAACTTATCTTCGTCAATCGTGATTAAACCAGTAATAGTTTGGCTTGCACCGTCCTGATACTGCACTACTAAATCAATGCTCTTTAACAGGGCCAATTCCTGGAGTTTTTTTGCGAACTGATAGGTATTGATGTCATTTTGGATATCGGCTTCAAGTAGCACCTTTGCCCGACTTAATTGCATTGAGGCCTTGCCGTTGGCATCAAACAATAATTCCCCTTCTTCATTGGAAAATGCTTGATTATCTTCATCAATCCCAATGGTGTAGCTTTTTTCATCTGAAGGAGATTCCATTAAAAAAAATGGGTAGGTCTGCATGGCGCTGGGTTGATAGGTCGCCTGCCACTGGCCATCCTTAATAAACATGTTTTGACCGTTTTCGAAACTGGTAAAGGCTGATAGCACCAAGGCGCCATCCTGAGTGCCCCGGGTAAAAAACATCGGGAAATTGGCCGCAGCCCGTGCTGCTTCCACTGCCCTTAATCTAATTATTTGCTGCTTCGCCGTCACTTCAATAACGCAATTGGCACGTACTTTGAGGCCCTTATGCTTGCTACTATTTAGTTCAACTAATTCTGACATTTTGTCCTTAACTCAAATTCACTGTGGCAAGCCACTTTTCGATATAATCTCGGTGTGGAGGCAACGTCTGCAACATCTGTTGGGTCAGTTGTTGATTGCGTTTAATAATTTGTTCGGCTTGCTGGTGCTGACGATATAGGTGGCTTTGTTTACTAAAGTCGGGTTTAAAGCCCATACCATATAGCACATATTGGTAGCTTGCCGCAGGGAATAGCTCTATGGCACTATCAAAATCATGGCTAGTAGGGCCACGATAAGACCAGATAGCCAGATCTTCTTTTAGGCTTTCAGGGATAGAAGCATCTTCGCAATGAGCTTGCCAATATGGTTCAGGACGTTTAGTCAACATATAGTGTAATTTAAGGAAATCGATAATACGCTGCCAGCGGTAATCCATTTGTTGATTAAAACGTTTCTCGGTAATCGGCAACAAAGAGTCATCGGCGGGCAGGTTTTCAGCAATATATCTTGCTGACAGTTCCACCAGCATAATTGCCGTGGCTTCTAGTGGCTCAACAAAACCGGCGGACATGCCCACTGCTACGCAATTTTTTTTCCAAAACTGTTTTCTATGTCCAGACTTAAAACTGATTTTTCGAGCGCTAATGTCCTCTGCCGCAGCGCCAAGGTAGTTTCGCAAATTAGCTTCGGCTTCATCGTCGCTCAAATAATTCGTCGAATACACATGTCCCACTCCACGCCGATGGGTCAAGCCTATATCCCAGATCCAACCGGCGTTTTGTGCAGTGGCAATTGTGTGGCAAGCGATAGGGCTGTGTGCGTTTTCATAAGGTACTTGCATGGCCAATGCCGTATCGTTAAACAATACATCATCCATGGGAACAAAAGGTACATCCAAAGCATTACCCAGCAGCAGAGAGGCGAAACCAGTGCAATCAATAAATAAATCGGCACTTATCGCGCCGACACCAGACACAACGACATGCTTTATAGCGCCGTCAGCAGTCAAGACTGTATCCTCAACAGTCCCCACAATGTGCTCGACTCCCAACTTGCTTATACAATGATCTTTTAATAGTTCAGCGAAGGCTCCAGCATCAAGATGGTAGGCGTAGTTACATTGGCCTTTATATTCAGTTTCAGCCATGGTCCTGGGCGCCAATCCAGCTTCACAAATATGATGTTGAAAATTCGACTCTACCGCGTAATTTTGAATATCACTAACATAAGGAGCTAAGTCAATACGACCATAGCCCAGTGGCACAGTGAAAGGATGGTAGTAAAAATCACCATTACCATGGACCCAATCAACAAACTTGCCACCTTGCTTAAACACCGCATGACATTTTTCAAATAAATCGCTTTCTTTGATACCAATTTGTTGCATGGTGTTTTTCATCGTTGGCCAAGTACCTTCACCCACGCCAACAGTGGGAATGTCAGAAGATTCAACGAGTACCACTTGCAGCGCTTGCGGTTGGCCACTTGCCGTATCACTTTGGTGATGTGCGGCAACAACAGCCGCTGTTAACCACCCGGCGGTACCTCCACCAACTACGACTATTTTCTTTACTGCTTTTGACATAATAAGGAGACTATCCGGCTTAACATTTTCGAGTCATTATTCTTATCTAAAACGGCACTGAATAAAACCATCAATTCATGATAAATAACGTTTTAGATAAAAACGGCCCGGGCAATATTGCCACAGGCCATTTGATACGCTAAAGATTATGGCGTCAGGCAGAGTTCACCTGACATGCCAGCACTACATCTTAAAAATTAGCACGTACGCCAATTGCATAGCGAGTACCCGTATCCTGGATTTGGGTAGTTTGGATAGCAAAACGGCCATGTTTAACCGTCTCTTCACCCGTCAAGTTAATTCCCTCGACAAAAACAGTAATGTTTTCATTGATATCATAACTGGCGCTTGCATCCCATTGACCATAAGTTTCGACAAACTCTGGTTCACCGGTACCAGCGGCCAAGGTTTGAAGGAAAGATTCACGGTTATTAAAGGCGATACGGGCTTGCCATGCATCCTGCTCATAGAACACGATCAGATTTTGTGAATTACCTAAACCTTCTAAGGCGAAAGTTTGTGAAACCGTTGTGTCAATTTCTGCATCACTGTTAACAACAGTCGCATTAGCTGTGAAACCAAAACCATTATCCCATACATGGGTTAATGCTACTTCAAAACCATTAACTTCGGCTGTTTCACCATTCTGTGGACGACTTACAAAGAAGTTTTCAGCGGCACCTTGCAACTCATCAGAAACAACGGCTCCAGGAGGAAGTTGATCAGGCGCACAGTTTCCACATATGTTACCTGGTGTGTTGGCACGATCCCCAAGCAATATTGATTCTTCGCCGCGTAAAGTGGTAATGAAGTCGTCTACTTCTTTATTGAAATAGGCGAAGGTGACTGAACTTGCATCACCAAAGTACCACTCATAAGAGATATCCCAGTTCTCTGACTTAAATGGTTTAAGTGCAGGGTTACCCCCCGCTGCCGTTAAGTTCTGCAATCGAGGTTCACCAATATTGGTCACCGAGGATAGTTGCGATAAAGTAGGTCTGGTTAACGAATCATAGAAAGAGAAACGTAATACCATGTCTTCTTGTACATTCAGTTTAAAGTTTACACTTGGAAGTAAGTTGGCATAACTGCCGCCTTTAGTTACCGGGACTACGGTATCTTCAAACACATTTTGGAATAAGGTAGTATCACTGGTTGCGATTACGTCCGATAGGACACGTTCCGCGCCATCAACAGAAGTAGTCGTTTCGCTGTAACGTGCACCTATATTCACAGTCCATGGCATATCACCCAGGTCACCTTGGAAAACGAAATCCATATATAAGCTGGTCACTTCTTCGCTAATGATAGAAAAATCACCTACTCGCTCTGGATCCCAACCATTGTTAGCCGCAATAATTGCTGCTGTGGTTCCCGCAGGTACACCCAAAGTAACATCATTATCTAATTGCAATGCAGTGTTGCTTGATAATTCATCAAAGAAAGCCCCCCCATCGTAGGTATACCAAGTATCTGCTACACCGTCGAAGAAGTTATTGGCAGTATATTCTTGCAAAGTTCCCGCAGGGACAGCGCCTCGATAACCACCGAACAAACCAAACATACCGGCAATATTATTCGTATGGCTAAAGTTTTGTATGGACTTCTCACGGTCCTGAAAATATGCACCAAACTTCATTTGGGTAAAGGTGTCACTATCTGGTGAATAGGTGAAATCGGCTTTTAACTCAGTGACTTCGTCTTCGTTATCTACACCACTTTTACCGTAAACATGGGTGCGTCCCAAACTTGCATCAGGTATTCCACTACTAGTAAAACCATCATGTTGGGTAGTGAAATTACCACCGTCAAGTGAAGTTTGATAATTATTGACGATGCCGATAACGGTGAAGTAAGTGTCGCCGTCCGAGGTGTCATTCTCTGCGCTTGAGGTTGAAATATCAAAATTGGCTTTCAGATTGTCCTGAATATCCCACTCAACATTTAGACCAAAGGCTTCGATTGACACATCACGTCGATTACCCGTGCTTTCTACGAAGTCAGTAGCCGCATTTCCGCCTACCTGATCGATAAAGGTCGCGGTTCGAGTTTCCGGATCAACTGTTACACTGCCTACACGAGTTGGTTCGTACCATGCAGCCAAATCATGTTGTACTGAGTCCACTTCAAATTCAGAAACAAATCCATCGAAGGTAATGGAAATTTCTTCACTAGGAGCATACTGCAATACTAGTGAAGCATTGGTTCTGGTGCGCTCTTGCACATCAGATATATGGTCTATATTTCGAGGTATGTAAATGTTGGTTGCAAGTACGTCACCGGCTACATTTGATACGTCAATACCTGGGCGCCAACCTGCTGTGCCAATAGAGTTAATGTCAACATCACGTTGTTGATGAGATGCGGAAAATAACACGCCGAACTTGTCATCATTAAAGGTATTACTTACTAGGATCGATGCACTAGGAGAGGTCTTTTCATTAAGATCCTCATAAGTGCCCTTAATCGAACCCGCCACTCTAAAGCCATCAATATCAAACGGTCTTGCAGTAGACACATTAATAGTTGCGCCAATACCGCCTTCCTGTAAGTCAGCTCTAGTACTCTTATATACATCTGCCCCGCTGATCATTTCCGCAGCTAATACATCGAAACTGAATTCACGACCTGCGTTTTCAGTGGCTATTTGACGACCGTTTACTAAAACGTTGTTAAACTGCGGTCCAAAACCACGAACTGTAACAAACTGGCCTTCACCGCCACTACGATCTATCGATACGCCCGTAATACGCTGTAATGACTCCGCTACGTTGAGATCAGGGAATTTACCCAAATCTTCAGCAGCAATACCATCAGATACAATGAGTGATTCTTTCTTGTCTGACATTGCCCTTTTTAAACTGCTGACGATGCCGCGAACCTGTATGACTTCAACATCATTATCGACTGCTGATTCTTGCGCCAGTGACTGCATTGAGATGCCCGCAGCTACTGGTAGTAATAAGGCGGCTTTTACAGCCGTCCATAAATAAGATTTTTTCATGGGATGTGCCCCGTTGTGTGTCCTGTTAATAGATGTGTACTCTTTTTTCTTGTCGATGCATGCAACCACCAATTATTTTTTATTTACATGCATCTATAGGAAGTTAGTTTTTAGCCCCCTAGTGATATGTATGTTAAATAGTATTAATGCTATTTGTCAACATATCTGCAACATTGGGCGATAAATAATCAACATCTAAATATTTTTTAAAGAACAGCATAAGAATAGCCGTAAAAAGTATATTTAACAATTAGTTAGCTAAAAAATTAAGTTCAATTTACATTATATCGACAGCAATTTTGATTAATTATTGTTACATTTTTGTTGTCTGACTTATGTTATGAAAACGATAGATCACAAAATATTTTTAGCAACATTTGCTCTATGACGTGGCTTACAGCGGAGTTTTCAATTGCACGCAATTTGTTATATGCTTATTCCCAATAAAGTGGTCAGACCTGTATTAATACTATTAATATGTTTTATCTAATTGGTTAGAATGCGACTTTAGTTGATTCAACAGTGTTGTTTTAAAAGGCTACGAGATAATGAACGAGAGTTTTCAGAATTTTATTACTTTGACCGGACGCAATAGTAGTCTGGTAATTGATCTAAATAATGATGCGCCACAAATTATGTATTGGCGTGAAAAGTTATCAGAGCAAAGCACTGGGCAGATGATGAGTGTGTTGCGACTTCGTCAGGAAGCACCTGCTTCTCCAATGAAAGAAATCCGTCGCTCCTTAACGCCGACCAGTGGGCAAGGTTATAGCGGTCATCCAGGGTTAATTTTACATGGCGAAGCTGATCAGTGGTCAGTATCACCATTAATTAATAAAGTGACCAAGCTTGCAGACAACAGCTACGAGATAATTAACGTAGATCAAAGCCGTGCCATTCAACTTACCCATAAGCTGAGCTTGGATGCTGAATCAGATGTCTTGTCTATCAGCACGCAAGTGCAAAATAATGGTGGCGGTGAAATACAATTAGATTGGTGCGCAGCTGCAACCTTCCCAATTCCCAGCTACTTCAAACGCATCATGGGTTTTGAAGGCCATTGGGCTGGAGAATTTCAGGAACATACCCTTGAACAACATTTTGGCTCCTATGTTCGAGAAAATCGCCGGGGAAGAACCTCTCACGATAGTTTTCCAGGTCTGATCATGCAGACCAAAGCGACGGATCAATTACAAGGTGAGGCATATGGTTTCCATCTTGGCTGGAGCGGTAACCACAAAATAATCGCCGAAAAAATGGCTGATGGCCGCGCTTATGTGCAAATGGGTGAACTACTGCTGCCTGGAGAACTAAAACTACAGAAAGGCCAGAGTTATCAGTCTCCAACTCTATATGCCAGTTATACACGTAGTGGTTTAAGCGATTTATCTCAGCAATTTCACAGTTATGTGCGCCACAACCTGATCCGCCAACAGATAAAAGACAAACCACGTCCGGTTCACTACAACACATGGGAAGGTATTTACTTCAATCATGATATGGATACCCTTAAAGACCTCGCCTGCCGTGCCGGTGAATTGGGTGCTGAACGTTTTGTCTTAGATGACGGTTGGTTTATTGGCCGAGATGATGACAAAGCGGGATTGGGCGATTGGTATGTGGACAAGAAATATTATCCCAACGGACTTAAGCCACTTATTGACCATGTAAAAGCCCAGGGCATGGAATTTGGCCTATGGTTTGAACCAGAAATGGTAAATCCCGACAGCAATTTATTTCGCCAACATCCTGACTGGGTATTAGGTACACCACCTAATCCACAGGTGGGGTATAGAAATCAGTTGGTACTCGATCTTACTCGCACGGCAGTATTTGATTATCTGTATGAGCGGCTCGACAGTCTGCTAACTGAATATGATATAAGCTATATAAAGTGGGACATGAATCGGGATATCAACCATCCAGGTGACGCCAACGGCAAACCGGCAATTCACCAGCAGACTAAGGCTTTTTACCGCTTGTTAGCTGAATTACGTAGTGCCCATCCCACAGTAGAAATTGAAAGTTGTGCATCTGGAGGCGGTCGAGCCGATTATGGCGTGCTTCAACATACGGATCGGATCTGGACCTCAGACACCAATGATGCTCTGGA
>JBLHNW010000065.1:0-12480 GCA_047622205.1 Paraglaciecola sp. | reverse complement strand
AATGGTGGTAGGAATAAGAAATCTACAATTAAAGCCACCGCAATTGTCACCGCTGTTAATAGACCCATATCACTGTTCAGTGTAAATGTTGATTGTGCCAATACCATGAAACCAGCAACAAGCACTAGTGTGGTGATCCAAAGCGCTCGTCCCACACTACTAAAGGCATATTTCACAGCTTCTTCGGCATTTTTACCGTACTGATCCCTTGCATGCTTATATTTTGTTAAAAAATGCACAGTATCATCGACAACGATACCTAATGTCATACCTGCTACAACCGATAGCGCTAAGCCAATCTGACCATCGATAAAGTACCATAGACCGAAACCTACAGAAGCGGGTATAAAGTTAGGTAGCAAACTGATCACGCCATAGCGGACAGAGCGTAAAGCGAAGGCCAGTAATAATGAAATCAGAATCAAAGCCATAGCTGTGCCAAATAACATACTATTGATATTGCGCTGCCCAATATGTGCGAACATTAATGTGGGGCTAGAGATAGAGACCTTATAATCGGGCGCATTTATAGCGAACCATTGATACATGTTTTCTTCTATTTCAATCTGTTGAACAGAAGAAAGATTTTTGAATGTGCCAATGACTCTGGTAGAAGATTTATCAACGTTTAGTTGATTATTTAAATCTAAACCGTAAGGCAGGGACATTTCGTACAACAGTAGATACTGAGCAGATAAGTCACGTTCTTCTGGTAATTTATAGAACTCTTGGTCATCAGCGTGCATATTCTTATTCAGACGTTTAAGCACGTCAGAGATAGTACTTACATGATCAGTGACGGCTTTAGCACGCAACCATTCACTAAAATCACCGACAGTTTTCAAGAATTGGGGATCGTTAATGCCACTACTCTCTCTACTATCGATAGAAACTTCTATTGATGATAAACCTGATAGATTCTCTTCCATGAAATCTGTTGCAGCACGAAACGGTACTGTCGTATCAAAATACTCTACGAAGTTATCATCCAGTTTATTCTGCGTCAAAAAACCAGCCAAAGAAAGTATGATGACTGCTGTTAGAGGCAATAAAATTTTACGCTTTTCGACCACAAACTCAGCAAATTTTTCCATTATCCCATAGTTACTCTGAGGGGATACTTTACTCGCCTTAACTGGCAGTAACATCAACAGTGCAGGGAATACTGTAATAGAGAAAACAAAAGCTAACATTACGCCAATAGCGACCATGTTTCCTAGGTCACGAAATGGCGGAGAGTCAGAGAAATTCATACTCATAAAGCCAATGGCGGTAGTGACACTGGTGAGTAAGATGGGCTTAAAGTTGACTCTCAAACTTTCTTGCAGCGCCTCTTTTTTCGCTTTACCTTGGCGCATTTCAAAGTAATAACTGGTCAGTATATGTATACAATCGGCTACCGCTAAGGTCATTATCATGGTTGGTGCACTAACAGAGGGACCTGTTAAGTAAAACCCCATCCAACCAGCAGCACCCATAGTGCCTGCAATACTAAAAATAATCACAAACAAGGTTGCAAATGTACCGCTAAAACTACGCAACAATAAGATCATTATTAATAATACGATGCCGAACATAGCGGGTACTAAAGTAGCACTATCAGACATTGATGTTTCAGAGAAAGCGGTATTCATCATGACCATGCCGGTGAGTTGGACTTTGATATCAGGAAACTTTTCTTCAAACTGTGCTTTGATGTCACGTATTTTAGTCGCAACTTCAGGAATTTCCGTGATTGGATTAATCCCTGGAAGCTGGTTAGTGACGTTAACAATTGAAACATGCCCCGTTTGAGACACTATTTTATTTAATAGTAAAGGGTCATTTGTGGCTATTTCTTTGATCCGAGGCATATCAGCAGCAGTTAAAGTATCGGGGTCTAATACTAAATCTTCTACTATTAAATCATCCTCTTCTGCAATGGTGTGCTGGAAGTTTGAAATAGAATCAACACGTGTAGAATAGGGAACCTGCCATGATTCAGTGGTTAGCCAATATACCGCAGCCAGGTTTTCTTTGGTGAAAATATCACCATTTTTAGGTTCTAGAATGAAAGCGACATTGTCACTTTTTGAGTAAATGTCTTGAATTGACTCAAAAGCTGTTAGCTGTGGGTTTTCCTCACTGAAAAAAACTTTATAGTCACCTTTAAAAACTAAATTCTTGGCACCAAAAGCAGTGCCAAAGACCAGTATTATAGATATCAATAATACCGTCCATGGTTTGTTAAGTGCAAAATTATAGATCCGTTCTCTCATGTCCTTCTCCAAAGTTAAGCCTTGATTAGATTTTTTTAGCTGCTGCTAAGCGGGAAATTTCTGTCATTTCAGGTGCGAAAATTTCTTCTTTCATTCTTTGAACGGATGCTTTCCAATCAAAGTGTTTAGATAAAGGCAACCAACCCATACCGTCGTGTATAAGGTTGATGCTGTTAACCAGTTCTCGTTCAGCATCGAGCTGAGAGCGTAAAGAACAAGTATCGTTGTCGCCCATTAACAATACTTGGGTTCCAAAATCGACACTCCAACAGGCGAATATTAATTGCTCTATTTGCATGCCTTCGGGTAGTTCACATTCACCAGCATCAACTGATGCTTGATAATGAGCAAAGATAGGAGAAAGTAATGACACTTCAGTTTGTTGGTGTTGTTGGCAGCGAAACTCAGATGCCTTGGCAGTGCAACCTGCGGTTTTAACAGTCACTCCAATCATGAAATCTTGCGGGTTGGATTGCGAATTTAACAAAGAGCCAACATGCACAGCGAGCGCTTTTTCACGGCTAGTCCCATTAAAGGCTAATGCCCTAGTGAAAACTGATGCAACTTGCGCCATATGGACATTACATAAGGCTAAGATAATATCTTCTTTGCTGGTGAAATGGTTGTAGACAGTACCTTTTGAGTAAGGCAGTTTTTTAACTAGCTTATCGATGGTTAAAGCTGCTTCACCTTCGTTGCGGATAATTCCTTTGGCACAGTCGAGCATTTCTTGCTCTCGGGCATCTTTTTCTGGTCGGCTAAAAACTTTAGGGCTCATAATAGAATTTTTTATTGACGATGCGTCAAATATAATCATTTATCGCTTTGGTGTACAGTGGAAATAGATTTATTTTGACGAATCGTCACCCTTTACTTTATGTTTACAGTTTAATTCTAAATAAATACTGGAATTTTTGGAAAATCTGCTCAGCGTATGATTTCATCATGTTGTCTATCCGTTTCCTGAATGACTCCATTGTCCATATTGCGACAGTTGCCTACAGTCCACCAGGAATGTCCGCTAGTGCCCCAGAATTCCTACCCCTATTTTGGTCTGTAGCAATAAACTATTTGCTAAATGTAGATGCCAACTCGGCGTTATAGGCTATCTTTCCTTTCGCCATTCCTAAAGTTAAAGGGGCGGAGGTACATGAGAATCCCTAACAATAATAAAGATATCGTATAGACTCAGGAAAACAATATTTATACAGGAAAAGGAAATTCCGATGCCAAGATAGCCAGGGATGTATCTGCCAAGCATACCCAGTCATGTTGTTCAACGTGGCAATGATAGAAACCCTTGCTTCCTCGAAAAAGACAATTATTGGTTCTTCCTGGATTGCCTGGGTGGTGCATGCGAGCGATACGACGTCGCTATTCAAGCCTATGTATTGATGACTAATTAAATACACCTATTAATGACGCCCTGTACAGAATCCGGTAACTCTCGAGTGATGCATTTGTTGGAAAACCGATAGGTTCACTACATCAATAAAAATTATCGGAAAACAGGCATCCTCTGGGAGGGTCGTCATAAGGCTAGTTTGATAGATGCGGAGCAGTGTTTGCTAACCTGTTAGCGGTATATTGAAATGAACCCTGTGCGAGCGAATAGGGTCGATCATCCTGGTCATTACCGGTGTTCGAGTTATCATTGTCATGCAACTGGGAGATCTGCAAGCATTGTCAAAGATCACGAGGTATTTCTGCGAATTGTATCAACACCAGAAGAACGACTGTACCGTTATCAAGCGCTATTTCGTACAGGCCTGGATGCTAGAGATGTCCATAATGTGCGAAAAGCAGTGGCGCTTTCTGTACCGCTTGGAAACAATCTTTTTAAAGAACGGATTGAGGCGACATTAGGTAAATCAATTGGTTACATCGCACGAGGAAGGCCTAAACAGGGTTAATTGAATGTTGCCACTATTGCAAATTATTCCCATGTACTTCCAACCCCTTTGATTCCAATATCACTACCAAAGCCACTACCCAGGTCGGTACAACAGGTAATCCCTCCGAAATAGTTTAAAGCGACGAAATATAATTAGACCTTGAACAGAGGTATATTATCAATGCCTGCTCGCCTTATTATCTTTTCACAATTCGCTAAAAAGTCACGCCCCCTGAAAAATGGCCTGACTCACAATAACCAAGCTATCAAAGCTAAAAGAGATAATGCCACTGCCACTTTCGTTGAAACATATAGCGGTTTATTTTTTCGTTTGAACCTCTTCATCATTGCACTATAGGCCAGTACTCCTTTGCCCATTTTGTTACCGATACCTGAATAACTGGTATCGACATTATCAACCGCGAACAGGCGGTTAAAGGTACGACCAAAATGGTAGTAACATTTTTCTATGATTTTCCAATGCAAAGGTCTCGCAACATCAGTCATTAACACAATTCTAACCTTGTCTGAATGGTTGTAGGCTGAATGCATATAGGTCTCGTCAAAAATAATACTTTCGCCATCTTTCCAATGATAATCATTACCATCGACAGTTAATCCTGACTGGTCAGAATTTGGCGTAATAAGGCCAAGAGAATACCGAAAAGTAAATGCAAAGGGGTCATGATGTTTTTTCAATTCCTTGCCTGGCATCAATGCTGCAAACAAGGCCATATTCATCGAAGGAATTTGATCAATCAAAGCCATCGTTTTAGGAGCCAGTTCATAAGCAGACGGTATTTCATTTTCGAATGATTTGAGATAGAAGCTCTTCCATCGTCCACTTTTATAGAAACTACTGCCCGGTAAGTCGTCACCAACACCAATCAAGCCTTCATCATAAAGTTTTTGGGCTTCATCACGAATTACTTCCCACTCATCCTCCAGTAATTGCAGTTCAGGGAAATACTTGCGGTCTGTAAAGGGTTGAATGGGTGCCTTCGATAGCAGATAGGCGGGGATATTAAAAAGAACCATAAAGGTTGAGAAGTCGGTGAGCTGACGTACCAGACTAAACTTATCATTGTTTCTAAAGCGTATAAAAACAATCGAAAGTATGTAAACCGCGATGGCACTAAGTACGATAACCATGGAAAGTTCCTTTTTTATGTGACTCTCCAATTTTGGTATTCCGGAGGAGTGAAAGATGCTGCTGAGGTTTAACTAAAATTAGTATCATCGTCAGATCGACGGGTAAATTTTATAATTGCAGCCCCAAAATAGATACATTTATTTCTGACTCAATGTTTATATTTAGATGGATTAAATTATTTGAATGCTTAGGTGTAACTCTGAAGTTTGATGCAGAAAATTATGCAAATTAACAGTCGTGCAGATTCTAGCCGTCACTAGGAGCCTGTCGGACATAGGATAAATCCGACAGACTCCTAGCTTTCGTTGAAGCTGACTTCAATCCACTTTCGAGTTTGGGCGGGTCGATCATAGACATTGAAACCAGCCATTGCACTACCGTATAAATGTAACGAAACGATACGTTTCTCCTGATCTGGATTTCCTGTGAGGTGGATATGATCCGGATTCGGAACAAAACTGGTTACCGCGCCCGGTGCCAGAACAATGATACCGCCACGTGCCAGTACGATACCGCTTTCGGGAATAACGCCAGCAGAGTCCGTTCGAAAGTAACTCTTCTCATGCAGAGCTCCTTCGTATACACCGACCACGCCCCAGGTGCCGTGGTCGTGAATGGGAGTCCATTGGCCCGGAGACCAAACGAGAGCATACAGACTGAAAGAATCATCCTCTTCTATGTGAATTGCATTGCGCGCATAGTGGTCGGGATCGCTTTTGAAATGCTCCGGCTTAAGAAATCCGGTATCACCTTTAAGAAGACGGTACATCGCTGGTACAAGAAGCTCAACCCGGTCAACTGGATCTCCATCTAGCGACATCACATCACGGCATTCGTTAACAAAACTATCAAGGTTATAAGTACTCATGAAATAACTCTCCGTTTCTTGGCTTTAAAGCCCGTAGGGAACACTAGCAAGGCGTATTGCGCCACATGTCTTAAAAATGCTCACACACTTCAATATCAACAACATTACCGCTCCAATTTTTCGGATATACTTGACACTTAACCAAATGATGAAACGTTGAGCATGGCTAATCTTCGACCTGCTCTACATGACCATGTTTGATGGGGTTGTTGAGAAGATAATCTATATCGGCGTTATAACCAAACTCATATCGAATACTATGCTCCCAAAAGCATTTTTCTCAAATACCTCATTCAGCAAGTTTTTCCCTCAGGCTTGAATGGCGTTCTGCCATTGGTGGTTTTTTTTGATAAAATCGTTTTTATCTAAATGAAAAGACACTATTTAGAAGCATCAACATTTATTGACCTGACTGGGATAAAACTTATAACTTTTTTCACTTGTCTTCAAGGAAGCTAAGATTTTTAGGCTAGATTTGAATAATTAAAAGTATAGGTGTTACAGTTATCGCTTCGCATTGAATAAAGTATGGGACTACTTGCAGCAAGCCAATCAATTATTTGAGACACGGTGCAAGGACGATATGTATGTGGATACACGATGAATGAAGTCGCTAACCTATTAAGCCCTTCTAAGAATTTTAATAAATTGACTGGAACTCACCCCAGCCTAGCAAATTAATTTTTTTATTGGCCATAACTAAGATCTACAATAAATAACCAACTCCCAGATCCCAACATTAACATTATCCAGTCGATATTGTGTCCAGCCTAAACGAACAGGCCATCTTGGCACTAATTCGCTTTCAACTGCCAAGCCAAAGAAAACATCATTACCATCAGTATCAAAGCTACGCGATTTTGTGGTGCTGGATAGAGTGTAATCACTGCGCCAGCCAAATAACCCCACCTTAGTTAACAGATTAAAATTATCATTCATCGCAGCTGATGCCACTATCGCCGCAGTCCAACCTTTGGCTGGGACTGGGTAAACCGTTGATATTGTCTCAAGGAAGGTACTGACGTCAGCATTGGGCCCGGTGATAGTCATGTCTAATTCGCCCAGGTCAAGATAGCCTAATTAGAGCACAAAATAATCATCAATATGAAAACAAAGATGAGCAGAATAACCCGAACGGGACAGGTTTGACTGACTGACGCTTGCGTCTAGGAACGCGTCGAAAGCACTGCGTTAAAATCATCACTTCGGTCGTTACTTTTTGCTGAGAGCACACTGATGCCGGCGTATATAGGGGAAAAGCTAGCGGCCTGAATGCTACCTGTGCTGAGTACAAAAGCACTGCCCAGCAACAGAAATTTTCCCAGCAGACGCTGATGTAGCAAACGCCTGCCCAATATCAGCGATATTAAAATTAGGATCTCGACAGGAACTGTGCCACCGCCACTACCTGTCACTTTAACACTTGACGTTGAGGAAGTCGTATCATCACCTTCAACAATAGGCTTTAAGGACGTCGAACCACTGGGATCCTCAATAATATTGTTAGCAACACCGTCGGCATCATTCGGCCCACCATCTTGAATAGTCAACTGCACACACCAATGGCCTTCATTCAGACCCATAGTATAAGTAGCGTCACCCGGTGGTGGACAAAAACCTTTGTCGCCCTGTGCTGAAGCAAGTGCGTTATTTTCATCTTCTACGAAATCTAGCCAACCCGATGGCATTAGCTTACGATAGGTTGCATCTGCTGTTATGGCTGAGAACTGCGTCAACACTACCTGTACTGATTGTCCGGCTACAGGTATGCCTTCGATAGTAAAATCAAACAGACCAGCGCCATAATCGACGTTTGTATCAGCTAGTGCACCTGCACCATTGTTACCGTGTATAACGATTTCGTCGTAGCTCACTGCTGCGGAATCAACATTGGCCCTAAATGCTGTCTGACCAAGTTTGAGCAATAGGCCCGATTCCACTTCCATAATAAATGTTTGGCTCACCATGAATTGCTGTGGCAGGGTGTTCCCGGTTAAATCTTTATCATCCAGATAATTCGGGATACCATCACTGTCACTATCCCCAGAGCCTTCAACATCGTCGTTGATGCCATCCTGATCGGTATCTATAGGGAACAGTTCAGGCAAAGTAGCGACAACTTTTAACAACAACTTTGCTAGCTGGGCATCAGTACCATCACTTACCTCTACATGCATCTTGTAAAGCCCTGGTACTAAACCAGCAGGGTCAAAGGTAAAGCTGCCTTCGGCCCCATCGATATCCGTCAATGAGTTATCAGTAAGTGACCAGTCATAGGTATGGGTATCTCCGACAGAGTCGACCACTGCCGTAGTAACAGTCACACTGCCATCGAACTGACCAATTAGCCGCGTGACACCGCTACTTTGAACCGCAGTTAGGGTGCCATGCGGCACAAGGTTAATTTCACTTATTTCAAGCTGATGCTCAACTGCCGGTCCTTTAACCGCATTTGTTGGTGTTCCCATGGTCAGCGTTAGTGTTTCTGTGCCTTCTCCTACACCATCATCCACTAGATTTATAGCCACCGATGCTTGCAGATTGGAAGCTGTAATGTCGACACTGCCACTAACCAAATCATGATCTGAACCATCTGTCGCAGCTGTGCCCGTCACGGTATATGGAACCGTAACAGGGTAAGTCACTGAAGATCCGTTTAGAATGACTTTAAATGACACAGTGTCACCTTCTCGAGCAGTCTGGTTTTTACTGAATCCAACCATTGGCGTTACATTCACGGTTTGCATTGCTGTACCAGAATTGGATACAGCGTCAGTAGCCGTCCAAGACAGCACATGCACACCCGGTGTAAAGTGGGTTGGATTACTGGTTAAAATTTTGGCGCTACCACCATTGCTCACTATCTGAGTTACGCGAACGGTTAGTGCACTATCGTTAGCATCTACGGCAGTAGCAGAACCGATTGCGGCAAACGTAAACAACCCTGATGCATCGATATTGACATCAGTTGGCGCTGTCACTAATAAAGACGCGACGGTAATCGATAAGTTTGTCCCAGTATGTCCTACTACACCAGTCGTTAAATTTGTTGAGGTAATATCAATAGTTTGAGCCGAACCAGTATTACTAAAGGCAGTTGAAATACTGTCATCAAGTGGATGAACCGTTAGTGTGCCGGGTGTTCCTATAAAACTTCTCACTGGCAAAAAACGAACCTGTGCTGTTTTGGAAAGCAACAATGCGTTGGTCGAGGCTACTGCTGGCATATCGATCCAGCTCGAACCATCTAATGAATACTGCCATATACCCTCGTTCGATATTTCAGCAGTATTTGCGCTAACAGCTATGCCAGCAAAGGTATAGCCGCCATTACCACCATTGGCTTCTACTGGATCGATATCAGAAAATTGAGTTGCTAGCAGGGAATAAATATCCTGCCCGACAGGATCTACTGAACTGTTTGATACTGAAGGCAAGATGACGTCACCACGAAATGTTGGGGCATCATTGATATTGGCAACTGTAATTATGAAAGATTGTGTTACGGCAGAGTTTATTGAATCTGTAACTGAAACACTGACCGAATGTTGACCTACTTCGGCGTTTGTAGGTGTACCTGTAAGCACCACTCCAGTTTCTAATTTAACAACGCGATTTTGACCATGAAGACCCCAGGAAAGTGTTCCACTAGTGTCTAGATTCATTCCCCATACTCTACTAGTTGTAACACCAATGTCAGTCTCTGTACTTAAATCTGCTGATAATTTCTTTACACCACCTCCGAATGAAGATACGTAAATATTACCTTGAGAATCCAGTTTAACGTCAGTTAAACTAGACGCAAAAGTTTTAACATTTGGCGTCAAAGTATCTAGTGCCCCAGCAGTAATTGTGGCGCTACTAAGATACTTAAAGTTATAACTTGCGATATACATCTTATCGAAGTCTTTAGTAATCCCAATTCCAAAGGGGTATGGCGTACCTGTTATAAAATCAGTGATATTTGTAGGATCAGCGACTTCTATCTTAGATACTTTATCAGCACTGTATTGAGCTACATACATATCACCATCCCACACAATCATAGCCAGAGGGTCAGTAATTGGAGAAACCCAATCAGATTCTCCCGCACCTGAATTAGTCATGTCAATGCGAGTAATTTTGTTTAAATTGTAGTAGCTAATGTAAAGGTACTGCCCGTGAACTAGGAGCCCATATTTACTACTTGGCTCCACCGTCGCATAAGATGATTTCACCCCAGCAGGGGTAATCATAAAAATTTGATCGCCACTCAACTCAGCCACATAAATATTGCCGGCAACATCCTGTGCAATACCACCTGGCCCAGTTATCGTGGCGATTTCTTGAGTAGTCGTACTCCCTGTAACTATCGATAACCAATCTGGGTTTGGTGCACCAGAGGCTCCCGACCATGTAAGCGTATCTCCAATATCAAGGTCTGAACCTGTCATGGCATAACTATATGACGCATCCTGAGTTGCACTGGTTATTGCCGTACTATTGATCGTTGGTGGGGTATTTGCCGATACTTCAACAGTGAAAAACAGTAAAGTTATCAGGGTGTAAGGGAATCGTTTAGTAATAAACAATAATTTAACAATCTTTTGCAGCAATCGAATTGGATTCCAAGATCCACTGCCGCCACAGGCTAGCAGTGCGATCGAGGCCATCAACACTGACGCTGCTTTAAGGTTTCCAATATTAAATTTGAAGTCAGAATTATTTAATTGAGATACTAAATAATAGTCGTTCGACCGTGGTGTTATTTTGAACATATATAGTTACTATTCCTCTGCGTGTGTTAGCAAAAAAATTAATAGCTTAAGCGCAAAATATGCACTAGATATGTAAGGGTTGTGCAATTTTGTGCAAAACGAGATTAGTTTTTAAAAAGACCCACAGTTAAAGGTGGCGGAGAATACGCCAAGCACCCCTGCAAATGCTGATTTTGAGATACCAATCAACAGAACAACGATTGAGATTAATACAATCGTCATTGCATCCATTTTAGTGATTTTCCGGCAATTCAAACCACAAAGCTTCAAGCGTTGATATAGCTTGAAGTGTCAATTTTTGTAAAGGTTCAACTGAAAACGCATCACCGGCAACAAATGATTGGCCATCTACCACTAGCTCTCCTTTAACAATATGTAAATATCCAAGTTGCTTGGTAGGAGCAAGTGTAAAATTCTCTTTTTCATTTAGCACCAAACGAGACAAATTCGCCTCTTGTTGGATTGATATTGTGCCATCATCTCCAGTAGTTGTGATCAAAGGGGTTAAAGTGCCTTTTTGTGGAATGTTTTTTTGTGCATAACTTGGCTTAATTCCTCTCTTGTTCGGTTCTATCCAAATCTGGAAAAATTTAACATTTTCAGTCTCTGAAGCATTATATTCAGAATGCATTACCCCAGTACCTGCGCTCATACGTTGAATTTCACCTACTGTTACTACATGTTTATTACCTTCACTGTCTTCATGCCTCAATGAACCTTGAGTCACATAAGAGATAATTTCCATATCGCGATGACCGTGTGCACCAAAACCTTTTCCTGGTGCAACGGTATCGTCATTAATAACCCGTAGCACAGAGAAACCCATGTGTTTAGGATCATAATAATTAGCAAAAGAAAAACTATGTTTACTGTTTAACCAACCATGGTTTGCAACGCCTCTACCTTCAGATTTTCTGATATATTTCATATTGATTTTCTATTCGAATTTTTTTGTTTTTTGTTTTTTATCCAGCGATAATAAATATCGACCGAATGTGCATAAAATGTCCTAACCTAGGCGTTTGAGTAAAACGCTATCAAGTGATAATTTACCTGCCCCACTAAGCATCAATGAAATTGATATAGCGAATAAGGCAAGCGCAAACTCATAACCGTTACTAGTCATAAACAAACCATTAGCAAAATGTACACTAAAGATGGCAACTAACATGGTAATGCTGAGCATTAAAGCGGCGGGGCGAACGAGTAAACCAATTAATAGCGCGATACCACCAAAAAATTCTGTACTACCGGCTAACAAAGCTAATTGATATCCCGGTTCAAGTCCTATTGATGTCATCCACTGTCCTGTTCCCTCCAAACCATAGCCGCCAAACAAACCAAATAATTTCTGTGCCCCGTGGGCGATAAATATAATTGCCGCAGGGATCCTAAGGGCTAATGAAGCGAAACTAGTATTAGTCGAGATTAGTTTGTTTATAAAAGATGTGTTCATGTTTTTCTCCAAAGGTCGTTGTTAATGTTCATTGTATTTGTTTGATGAAGCTATTATATTTAAAGACAACAATGAACAATAATGATTAAATTTG
>JBLHNW010000064.1:0-12505 GCA_047622205.1 Paraglaciecola sp. | reverse complement strand
TATTTCCCGGCGAACTTAACTCGTCTTTTATCTCTCCGAACCCAAACAAGAGTATTTCATTGTAAGTTTTTAACTTAATTTTTAGTTATTTTTCAATTAGTTAAGTTTTAAATTAAAAATAATTAAAGATTATTCATTGAAAAAAGGAATTACCATCCTCACATCTAGTTTGTGGTCGCTGAAAGGGTCCACTAAACCGCCGCCGCTAGTCGGGGCACTTAATAAACATATTGCTTCAATACGAGGATATGCAAAATGCGTAATATCGATCTATCTCCACTATACCGTTCTTTCATTGGTTTTGACCATCTGGCTACAATGATTGACACTGCGTCACGAAATGAAAAACAATCCACTTACCCTCCATACAACATAGAGTTGTTAGCTGAGGATAAATACCGAATTACTATGGCCATTGCAGGCTTCGCAAAAGATGAAGTATCTATCGAAGTACGAGAAAACACTTTACAGGTGATTGGCACCAAACCTGCTCGGTCATCAGCTGGTAAGTCACCCGTCGGTAAATCTGACGATGATAAATCAGGCGAAGAGCAAGAACGGAAGTTTTTGCACAAAGGCATTTCAGAGCGAAACTTCGAGCGCAAATTTCAACTTGGTGATCACGTCAAAGTTTTAGCCGCAGACATGGAAAATGGCCTACTTCACGTGGACCTAGAGCGCGTAGTTCCCGAAGAAAAGAAACCACGACGAATTGAGATTGGTAGCAGATTGATTGAAAACGGCTGATAAAGCTCTTTCTCAATAATTATGTTCCCTGTTTAAATAACGGCGCCTGGTGAGCGCCGTTTTTTTGTATCGATACTAATAAAGTATCAATAGATTCAGAGAGGCCAACGATAATAGAGATGCGAAAGTTAACAACCTACCCGCACTTCTTTACCAGCCCGACTCCCAGTAGTTGCATAAGTCAAAAGTATGCAATCCTCGCCCTATTAACACACACATACTGCCTAAATGGAGCAATACTGAATGCATCCCATTGACCTATGTAATCAGTAACAAGGTCAATACTATCGGGACATATCCATTAAAATCTCAGTTCCAGAAACAACAAAACCCACAAAGGTGGGTTTTGTAACTAGAAAAGTATTTATTTCTCGAGTTTAGCCAAGCAATTTACCTAGTTCCGCACTAACCGTTTCTACTGCTCGCGTACCATCCACTTTGTGGTACGCACATTTGCCAGCATCAGCTTCCTTGGTGTAATAAGAGATCAGCGGTTTAGTTTGTTCATGGTAAACACCCAGACGTTTACGAACAGTCTCCTCTTGATCGTCAGGACGAACAGCTAAATCTTCCCCTGTATCGTCATCTTTACCCTCTACTTTGGGTGGATTGTAAGTCAAATGATATACCCGACCAGAGCCAGGATGCACTCTACGACCGCTCATACGTTGAACAATGACCTCATCATCAACATCGAATTCAATAACATGATCGACCTTGATGCCGCCTTCTTTCATTGCATCAGCTTGAGGGATAGTGCGCGGAAAACCGTCGAGTAAAAACCCCTTTTCGCAATCTGCCTGAGCGATACGCTCTTTTACTAAACCAATAATTAGCTCGTCAGAAACCAACTTGCCTTGATCCATAACACGTTTAGCAGCCAAACCTAAATCGCTACCGGCTTTTATTGCAGCGCGCAACATGTCGCCAGTGGAAATCTGTGGAATGCCAAACTTCCCCATTACGTATTGTGCTTGTGTCCCTTTACCTGCTCCGGGAGCACCAAGAAGAATGATGCGCATGCTGTGTCCTCACAATTAATATTCAGATATAAAATAAACGCAGCAACTTTACACATTCACCTTAAAAGTTACAAGATTATTAAGTTACTGGCCTACGATGTGGGTATAAAAGACAGACATTTCGTCTATCTAACGAAAAAACGGGCTGAAATGCCCGTTTTCCAATGTTAAATAAGAGTTTTAAGCTCTATTTGGCCAAGCTCATTAGAAGCTTGTTCAATACTTGTACAAAGCTGGCAGGATCTTTAAGACTACCTTGCTCTGATAATGCAGCTTGATCAAATAATACATCAGTCCATTGAGCAAATTGCTGTTCGTCCTGAACATTAACCAGCATTTTTACAAGTTGATGATCAGGGTTTAATTCGAAATGATAACTGGCTTCGGGCACCGGTTGCCCCGCAGCCTGCATTAACTTAATCATTTGCGTCGTCATACCTTGTTCGTCGGCAACTATGCAAGCCGGTGAATCGGTTAGGCGATGGGTGAACTTAACATCTACTACTTTGTCACCCAAGACTGTTTTCATTCGTTCAAGCAATCCTGCAACTTGTTTTTCAGCTTCTTCCTGGGCTTTTTTACTGTCTTCATCGTCTAAATCACCCAAGTCTAATGCGCCATGTGTAATCGACTGGAAGGTTTTTTCTTCGAACTCAGTTAAATGAGACATTAACCATTCGTCTATTCGATCTGACATCAATAATACTTCAATGCCTTTCTTGCGGAAAATTTCAAGATGAGGACTAGATTTAGATGCCTGATAATTATCAGCAGTAATGTAGTAAACTTTTTCTTGCCCTTCTTTCATACGACTAATGTAATCGCTCAAAGATACGGTTTGCGCTTCATTATCAGCATGGGTGGATGCAAAACGCATCAAACCGGCAATTTTATCTTTGTTAGCATGATCCTCGGCTGGGCCTTCCTTAAGCACATTACCAAATTCAGTCCAGAAAGCCTGATATTTTTCAGCATCATTTTTGGCAATTTTTTCAAGCATTTGCAATACACGTTTAGTACAACCCTGACGCATTGCTTGAGTGACTTTATTATCCTGAAGAATTTCACGAGAAACGTTTAGTGGCAGATCGTTTGAATCTAACAAACCTTTTACGAAACGAAGGTAAGTCGGCATAAATTGTTCTGCGTCGTCCATAATGAATACGCGTTGCACGTACAATTTCAAACCATGTTTTTGTTCACGGTTCCACATATCAAATGGCGCTTTAGCAGGCACGTACAATAAGCTGGTGTATTCAGTTTTACCTTCAACTTTATTGTGCGACCAAGTCATTGGATCGCCAAAGTCGTGCGATATATGCTTGTAAAATTCTTTATATTCGTCTTCAGTTATTTCTGACTTATCCAACGACCATAGGGCTGTCGCTTTATTTACAGCTTCCCATATACCAGGCTGTGCCGGGATGTTTTCGCCATCCGGAACATCTTGCTCAGGAACTTCTTCTTTATACATTTGTACCGGAATGCTGATGTGATCAGAATATTTACTCACTATCGAACGCAAACGCCAGTCATCCAGAAATTCTTTTTCTTCTTCCCGAAGATGTAACACAATTTCGGTGCCTCGCTGGGCTTTTTCCACATCCACGACGGTGAATTCGCCTTCGCCAGCAGATTGCCACTCAACGCCTTTACTTGGGTCATCACCAGCCGTTCGAGAGCGAACAGTGACATTATCGGCTACGATAAAAGAAGAGTAGAAACCCACGCCGAATTGGCCAATCAACTGGGAATCTTTGGCTTGGTCGCCTGATAATTTTCCAAAAAACTCGGACGTACCAGATTTAGCGATAGTTCCAAGATGATCAACGACTTCGCTACGATTCATACCAATGCCATTGTCGGCTATCGTAATCGTTCCGGCTTCTTTATCTATGCTTACTCTAACATTCAGGTCACCATCACCTTCATAAAGGCTGTCATTTGACAGTGCCTTGAAGCGCAATTTATCTGCCGCATCAGCAGCATTCGAAACCAATTCTCGGAGGAAAATTTCTTTATTGGAATAGAGTGAATGGATCATCAGTTGAAGCAATTGTTTTACTTCAGTCTGAAAGCCAAGGGTTTCTTTTTGAGCTACTTCAGCCATAGGGTGTAATCTCCAAATTCTTATAAATACAACGAACTAGGAGATGCGGTCGCTTTGTCACTTTTCAAGCGTTTGATTCGCAATTCTTACGCTTAATTTGCCTTTAGTAACATCAAACATAGACTTTATCCTTTGTTTACCCTGTTGCACATGATGTGTATGCAAAAAAATTGGCTTGGCCTTGGCTGTGTTTTAAAGCAAATTCAACTTTCAGTCTTAAAAACAAGAAGGTAAAACCTCTAGTATTTGAGCTCTCGATATCATGATGAAGCTTAACGAAATAACACCTCGTAATCGAAAATAGCTTCAAGACTTCCTGATGGATGATTCTGAATTCCTCGATGATTCTGATTTTTTACTTTCAATGGAGTCATCCACTGCCTAAGATAAACATTCGATCATTTGCTGTAAGCGCCAAAGCATTTAGATAAGCATTACTATGATAAGCCCAAACTGGAAGCAATTAAATGAGTCAGAACCCGACCGATAGCATTGCCAATAGCCCGATGAGTTCTACTCAAATTATGGCGGTATGCATGTGTATCATGCTGACCGCTCTGGATGGTTTTGATGTATTAGCAATCAGCTTTGCTTCTCCTGGCATCTCCAGTGAATGGGGAATTAATCGAGCTGCTCTCGGGGTGGTGCTGTCGATGGAACTTATCGGCATGGCCGTAGGTTCAATTTTGCTGGGTAGTTTTGCCGATAAACACGGGCGCAGGCCGACAGTTTTGATATGCCTGGTGATCATGTCTGGAGGGATGTTGGCGGCAGGTCTGGCAAATGGCATCAACGATCTTTCCGCCTATCGATTTATAACAGGCTTAGGGATCGGAGGAATGCTTGCTTCGACAAGCGCAATGGCGGCGGAATTTTCCAATGCTAAACATCGCAGCATGGCTGTCATTTTGATGGCTGGCGGCTATCCACTGGGTGCTGTACTGGGAGGTGCTGTTGCTTCTGAGTTACTTAAATCTCATGATTGGCGTGCCGTGTTTTATTTTGGCGCTGCTACGACCGCACTGTTCATCCTGTTGGTTTGGGTTATCTTGCCTGAATCTATCTCCTATTTGATCCATAAAAGGCCCAAGGGAGCACTCGAGCAAATAAACAAAATTCTACTGCGTATGAAACGTACAAGAATTTCGATTTTACCCGACCTAGAACCTATCGCTAAATCGGCCGCAAATTCGGGCATGGGTGCCTTATTCTCAGAAAAATTAAGCTCAACAACTTTATTATTAACTGCCGCATATTTCGCCCACATCATGACTTTCTATTTCATACTCAAATGGATCCCAAAAATTGTTGTCGATATGGGATATGCACCATCAGCAGCCGGTAATGTATTAGTCTGGGCCAATGTTGGCGGCTTATTCGGTTGTATGTTGCTGGGCTTATTGTCACATCGTTTTGCAGTTCGCATGTTAGTCATCATTATGTTGGCAGGCGGAGCCACTATGGTTGCTGTCTTTGGTCAAGGCCAACAAGATTTACATCATTTGGCACTTATTGCCGGAGTTGCGGGATTTTTTACCAATGCCGCGGTGGTGGGACTTTACGCGCTGTTTACACTGGCATTTCCCACTGAGCTTAGAGCAAGTGGAACAGGCTTCGTAATAGGCATTGGAAGAGGTGGTGCCGCCCTTGGGCCGATCACTGCTGGTCTTATGTTTTCAGCGGGTTATGGTTTACAGACCGTCTCATTTACGATGGCAATAGGATCGGTGTTGGCCATAGTGGCCTTACTTTTCTTAAGATCTAGAAGTAATGATGGATAAACCTGCTTGTTGCCAGAAGAAAATCCTAAGCACTTTGAAGAGTTAAACCTAAGTTACTCCAAAATACACATTTCAGACGTCCCCGAGGGTTTTGAAGTGCGTTTTAAAGTGATTTGGGTATAGATGTTGTGATTACCAGCTGATTTGCTTATTGAATGATGGGTATATGTCTATTAAACAGTTTTTAATCTCATTCAAGCAAGGCTCAAAGGGTCCTACGACCATTAAAGGCATGAGTTATGGTATTGCCATCAATGTATTCCAACTCCCCCCCCACTGGCACACCATGAGCTATTCGACTGGCTTTAATATCTCGGGATTTGCACATTTCAGCAATATAATGTGCGGTAGCTTCACCCTCAACTGTCGGATTGGTGGCTAATACAACTTCACTATATTTCTCGATAGTCAATTGCTCGGCAAGTTTATCCAGCCCCAATTCACCGGGCCCAATCCCATCAATCGGTGATAAGTGCCCCATCAGCACAAAATATCGCCCTTTGAATTCCAGGGTTTGTTCTATGGACAAAACATCTTGTGGCGATTCGACAATACAGAGTGTTCCGCTATCGGCACGCTTAGGATTGGCACAAATTTCACATAATGTACTTTCTGTAAACGTGCGACATTGTTGGCAGTGTTTAATATGTTCCATCGCATTATGTAACACACTGCTAAGCTTTAATGCACCCGGACGATTGCGCTCCAATAACTGAAAGGCCATACGTTGAGCGCTTTTGGGGCCGACACCAGGCAATATCTTGAATGCGTCAATCAATTCTGAAATAAGTGGACTAAACTGCATTTTTTATCTTCAACACCCTGCGTAAATTTTTACTAGTTGTTCTAGGATAACGTTTAAAACGGCATTTTAAAACCGGGAGGTAACGGCATACCGCCAGTTACATCAGCCATTTTTTCCTTCGTTGTCTCCTGAACTCGGCGCACTGCATCATTGGTTGCTGCTGCTACCAAATCCTCGATCATCTCTTTTTCGTCAGCCATTAAGCCTTGATCTATGTCGACTCTTCGAACTGCATGATTACATGTCATCGTGACTTTAACCATGCCCGCTCCTGCCTCGCCAACAACTTCAATATTAGCTAATTCTTCTTGGTTCTTTTGCATGCGCTCTTGCATTTGTTGCGCTTGCTTCATGATATTTCCCATACCACCTTTCATCATTATTTCTCTCTCTGCTAAATTAATTCGAATTATAATTCAATTTTACTATCTTGGCTTAACGCTATCTTCCTGCACTTGAGCTGCAAAAGACTCTCTTAACAAGCCAAATGATTGATCTGTTTGAACGACATTTTTGGCATAACCCAGACGCACTTGATTAATATTTTGCTGCACTGCAAAAGGGGTATTGATTGGATTATCAAGCAATACTTGCAGGGTAATGTCCTGCATTAGCACCTGTGATAAGGCCTGTTGCAATTGTTGTTTTGCCGAATCTGTATTTAGATGCTGCTTGGATTCTAACAAAGTTAAAATCACTTTGTTATCCTGCTTAGCGTAGCTCGAGTGCAAGGCTAACTGTTTAGTCAGCGCAGTAACTTGCATCCGTTCGATAAGTTGACTCCAGCTATCCAACTGCTGAGCGGCAATAACTTTTTGACCATCGGCTAAAAAAATCGGCACTTCAAAATCCACATTACATTCAGCACTTAGCTCTAAATGGGAGTTAGGATCAAATGATGTTGTCGTTTCAACCTTGATGTCAGGGTTTTGCGCTGCTAACTGTTCTGTTGGCATGTCTTGAGTGCTATCGAATTCCCAGGGGGGAGCCGAATTTTCGGGCTCAGATTTTGGCTCAATAACATGTTGTTCGGAAAAATCCTGTCCTACCTGAATGTCACTGCCGCTCTCGGGAATCGAACTTTGTTCTATTTCGTCAGAGTTTGAACTAACAGGTCGTTTAAATTTGTTTTGTATCCAACTGTCATCAGACTTACTTACAGACTTTTTTACCAGAGATTCCTGCTGCTCAGCATCAGCTTGGTTGTCTAGTAATTTTTGCTTTAAGGCGAGCAGACTTTCAGTCGAGTTCAAACTCACAGCCCCAAGCTGTTCCTGCGTTTGAGTAGCTACTTTAGCATCGCTATTCGACGCATGTAATTGGCTTTCAGAAGTCGAAAAATCAGCTGGGTTATAATGCTCTTGTTGCGGTGCAAAATCAGTGTGCATTTGGTCAGGGTAAAATGCCGCAGCCGAATCAACGTGACTCTCTTGCCCCATAATCATAGGCTGTTGCGAAAGTTCCACGCCAGAATTGATAGTCTTCGGATTTGTGCCAGACTGTTGCATATCCTCTGGCTCTTTTGGGTTACCTTGCTGAACATATGGCAACTCTGCGACTATCGGTGCAATCTCTACTGGGATATTCTCAGGTTTTTGCCGATTTCCCAATTCTTTCGGAGCAACTTGAATATTATTTTGAGATACCCCCTGTTGCGCTATCTCGTCAACCGATAGTGGGGTTGAAGAAGGGCTAAAAGCCAACATGCGCAGTAGAGTCATTTCCAAACCCGTGCGACTATCTGCAGCATATGCTATATCTTTTTTGCCTTGCAGAGCAATTTGATACATTAATTGAATTTGTTCAGGTGTAATGGTTTTTGCTAGCTGAAATATTGCCCGAGCAGATATTGTTTCTAACTTACAAGCATCAGGAACAAATTGTGTAAGAGCAATTTGATGTAACAAACTCATCAGTTCGGCTAACACCTGTGCATAGTCGGGCGCCTGAAAAGACATTTGCTCTACCTGCTGCATCGCGCCCTTGCTATCTTTGTGTAGCACTGCATTTAGGAGTTTGAGTACCTGATTTTTATCCATTAAACCAAGCATGTCGGTCACAATGGCTAAACTAACCTGACCATTCCCTTGAGCGATTGCCTGATCACTTAAACTTAATGCATCACGCATACTTCCTTGTGCGGCCCGGGCTAGTTGAGCAAGAGCTTCAGGTTCATGACTGATATCTTCCTGACTCAGAATATGCTGTAACTGTTGACTAATTTGGGTTCTGGATAAGGCCTTTAAGTTAAACTGTAAACAACGCGATAATATGGTAACCGGCAATTTTTGTGGATCAGTAGTAGCTAGTAGAAATTTCACATGAGGTGGCGGTTCTTCGAGTGTTTTGAGTAAAGCATTAAAACTATGCTTGGATAACATGTGAACTTCATCAATTAGATAAACTTTATAGCGTCCGCGCGTAGGTTTATACTGCACATTGTCTAACAGTTCTCGTGTATCTTCTACCTTGGTCCGGGAAGCCGCGTCAATTTCCAGTAGGTCAACAAAATTGCCCTGTTCGATTTCCTGGCAGGTACCGCACTGCCCGCAGGGCTCAGCACTCATACCTTGTTCACAATTTAAACTTTTCGAGAATATCCTGGCAATAGTGGTTTTACCCACTCCACGGGTACCACTGAATAAATAGGCATGATGTAATCTATTGTTATCCAAAGCATTAGAAATGGCCGTGACAATATGTTCCTGGCCTACCAGTTCACTAAACTTATTGGGGCGCCACTTACGTGCCAGTACCTGATAACTCATAGATTATATTTACTCACCATCAAACTCACAAATGGAGTGACTGGTCACACCATGTTCAATAAGCTTTTGTTCACCACCAAGCTCAGGCAAAGAAATAACGAAACCCGCGTGTTCAACGATGCCGCCTAAACGTCTGATCAGATTGGCAGTAGCGATCATCGTGCCACCTGTTGCCAATAAATCGTCGAGCATCAATACTTTCTCACCTGGTTTCACTGCATCCTTGTGGATCTCTAAAGAATCCGTTCCGTATTCCAGCTCGTAATTTTCACTTATCACTGCGCGAGGTAACTTTCTGGGTTTGCGAACGGGAATAAAACCAATCCCAAGTTCTATGGCCAAAGGTGCTCCAAACAGAAAACCACGGGCTTCTGTGCCAGCTACCTTATCAAACTTCATGGGGGCAAAATGCTTCACCAATAATTCAATACTTGAGGTATAGGCTTTATGATCTTCAAGTATCGAAGTCACATCACGGAACATAATTCCAGGTTTGGGATAATCAGGAACGGTTTTTATAATCGATTTAATATAAGCGGCGGGCACTAGCTTCCCCGTATGTAAGTAAGATTTGTTGGAGATTAAAAGAAGTAAACCATCCAACCTAAGAAGACATGCATCAATGGTAAGGCAAGTAAGACAATAAGTGCAGCAATTAAATAAGTCCAATTAAATGGGTCATGTGACTCAACATCATTTTGCATAAAAACACTCCCAAGGTTGCAGTTAAAATAGTATGAATTAGGCGCAGATCTTAATCCAATAAAGTGTCAATTGATAGCCCTATGGCTGCAAAATTCAGCCCGGGAGTAAAATCTGCTGACGCAACATTTCCTCTAACGTCTGCACAGTGCCGGCTTCAACTTGGGCAGGATCAAGCTGTGGCATCGCGCCGACCATCGCATCAATCAAAATATCTACAGCAACTATTTCCTGCTCCTGAATAATATTGAGCATATGCGCCGAAACCGCATTTACCAGCGTAAAGTTAACTTCATCTTCCTCATTGCGATAGACTACTAAATAAACCCGCTCTGAACTATCCTCAGGTTGATACTCTTGACTAATTTGGTGCACAGGATATTGATAGCTTAGCAAGCTCGCCAATTCGGAAAATTGCACTGTTGAATACTTTGTATGGCCGTCCCAATAGTTTAAAGTACTGGTCTGTTTGCGCACACTAATCGCCAACTCTATCCACTCGTAATGAGCCAACTCCAGCATGAAAGGAGGATCAATTTCGCTTAAATCATAAGAGCTACTTAAATATTCAACAAATTCTTTGCTAATATCAATAAAATACGGAGATCTGCATTCGTGTTCAGCAAAAAATTTTCGAGCTAATATAAGCCAGTTTTGCTCAGAATAAAGACTTTCGAGAACTGGAAATCCTGAGCTCAAGAAACCAGATACATTGTTGAAAAAAAGTTCTCTATATATCTGTAAACGTCGATCTTCAATGCCATGGTCAAATGTATTTACATCGGGGTTTTTTAGGTGATCAATGAATTCACATTGAGTTTTTTGAAATTTTTTCATTCAGGCTGATATTTGTTTTGTGGGCGTGATACAAATATTCTTCTGTTGAATAGCTCTTATTTTTTCCACTTCTTTCAGTAATTCGCTAATAGGTGGAATATTAAAATCTCTTTCCAGCAAAGTAGGAAAAACTCCGTGAATTTTATAAGCCTTATCTAATAAATCCCATACAGGTTCAATAACATCAGCACCATGGGTATCAATCTTTAAATCATCTGCCTCATCAAAATGTCCAGCTATGTGCCCGTAAACTATTTTTCCGGTCGGCATAGCGGCTAAAAATTGCTCTGCATCATAATTGTGATTGATAGAATTCACATAAATATTATTGACATCCAACAACATTAAACAGCCAGATTGCTCCAACACTGATAGGGTAAATTCCTGCTCAGTCATTTGCTGACCTGGTGCTGCATAATAGGAAACATTTTCCAACACCAGGGGACGCTCTATAATGTCCTGAACCATTTTCACCCGTTCAACTACATGTTTAACGGCTTGTTTGGTAAATGGGATAGGCATGAGGTCATATAGATGACCTTTCCCAGAACAATAGCTCAAATGTTCGCTGTAATAGAGAATATTATGCATATCGAGGAAGGCTTTAACATCTTTGACAAAATTCTTATCCAGAGGCTCTGGACTGCCGATTGAGAGTGATAGGCCGTGGCTTACAAAATTACAGGACGATGTAAATCGATTGAGTTGTTTCTGATATTTACCACCTAATGGGATCCAGTTTTCGGGTGCTACTTCCCAAAAATCCACCTGATGAGGAATATCATTAAGCAACTCGCTCATCATTTCCCGGCGCAAACCCAGACCAACACCTTTCAATTCTTTTGCAAACATTATTAAACCTGAATTTCAGTAGCCACTAAATACAAAAGCCGGCAAACGCCGGCCTTTATTAACACTTTAAAAGTTAAGCTTGGCCGCCACATTTACCTTCGCCGCACTTACCTTCTTTCTTCATTTTGTCTTTGCCTTTTGCTTTAGCTTTATCGCCACCGCATTTGCCTTCGCCACACTTGCCTTCTTTTTCCATTTTGTGTTTGGCTTTTGCTTTAGCTTTATCGCCACCACATTTCCCTTCGCCACATTTCCCTTCTTTTTCCATTTTGTGTTTGGCTTTTGCTTTAGCTTTATCACCGCCGCATTTGCCTTCGCCACACTTGCCTTCTTTTTCCATTTTGTGCTTAGCTTTAGCTTTATCGCCACCACATTTCCCTTCGCCGCACTTACCTTCCTTCTTCATTTTGTCCTTGGCATGTGCTTTAGCTTTATCACCGCCGCATTTACCTTCGCCACACTTGCCTTCTGCTGCATCTTGCATGTAGCCAGACTCTAGTGATTGCACACCAAAAGGATTGGCATTTGCTTGTAAGCTCACAGAAGCTAATGATCCGAGTACAATAGTGCCTATAGCAGTAGCGATGGTTGTTTTCTTAATTTGTTTCATAATGGGTATCCTTTAATATAAGAGAGAGTCTAAAACACTGTTAACTTATTCAGGGTTATAGACCTTTATGCTTAAAAATTTATTTCACGTTCTATAAAAAATGAACGATATATCGACGAATGAACGAATTTATCCGTTAAATAGCTTTATTATTTGGTTCCATACTAACTGTTACATACTCTCCCTATAGTGTTCAAGATCTTTCATACCCATAGTGATTACGATATCTATAAACAAGCAGATCACTAAGGCCGAATCTCGAATCACCTCG
>JBLHNW010000063.1:0-12544 GCA_047622205.1 Paraglaciecola sp. | reverse complement strand
TTATCCTCCGACAAATATTTGCGACTGTCGCTAGGACGGAGAATATGGAGGCTTTCATTTGAGCGAACATTGTACGAGTACAATCCCTGATCAGTAGCCAGGTAAAGTAGTTCATCAGAATATTGCACAATTGACCATATGTTGCGCTGAGGCAAAATAATTTGGCTTTTTGGTAAGGGTCCCTGTCCTTTTACATAGGTATTTAGTTTGCCAAACGGCAAGCTATACAGCCCTTCGACTGTGCCAACGAGTAATTGACCGGTGGGATCTTTGAATAGATATTTGACGTTTTTCGAGTCTTCATTATGGGTATACTGTTGGAGATAGTTTATTGCAGTTTGAGTGTGGCTGCTGGTATCGACAGCAGTCAACTCGCCAACGGAAGCTACATATAAAATATCCTGTTCAAGCCAGATATCTCGGATTGACATGCCGCTATTAAGTTGCTCCTCTGTCAATGAATATACGCTGCTAATTTGTTCCGTAACAGGATCAAAGCGGAGCACTTCTTCCGACATTGCAATCCATATTGAGCCGTCTTTTTGTTCACGTATTCTTTCGGCATATTGATGAAGATCAGATGATTGAAAGCTCAATAAATCTACAATATTTTTTGTTTCCCCACTTTTGGGGTCGAGGCGATGGACACCAGTTAGTGCTGTACTTACCCATATTTTACCGCTGGAATCTTGGCTTAACTTATATATGGGTTGATACGATAATTCATTATTCTTACCGGTCACTGAGGTGTAACGATAACCATCAAATCGCACCAAACCTTCTTCAGTCGCTATCCACAAAAAATGGTCTTTATCCAACAACATATCATTTACAGAGTCTTGGGGTAGGCCATTTTCTGTTGAAAGTTGGAAAAACTTTGGCTCAGAAATTAATGGTTCCGCAATGGCGGAGCCACTGCTAAATTCGATAGTCAGAAAAAGTAATAGTAGCGTTACAAAATAGCGCTTTTGATAGAAAATTGTCAGATTCAACTTCATGGTTGGATAATGTCACCGCTGCTTTACAATCGTGTGGGAACCGCACAATTATTTATTGTTATGTTCAAATATCTACACAGTAAACGGGTTTGATTAACACCGTCGCTCGAAGAATAACTTAGGATCTGCTTAGCCCGAAAGCGGCACCTACATGATATTTTAGCGTGTCCCAAATATTTTATCGCCTGCATCACCCAGACCAGGCAAAATATAACCGTTTTCGTTTAGACAGTCATCAATCGCGGCGGTATAAATATCCACATCGGGATGTTTGGCTACTAAATTGGCTATACCCTCTGGTGCAGCTACCAGAAAAAGCCCCATAATATGTTGACAGCCTTTTTCCTTCAGCAAATCAATTGTCGCAATTAACGTACCCCCAGTGGCTAACATCGGATCAACGATTAATGCCGTACGTTGGGCAACATCACTAACAACTTTATCGAAGTAGGCTACAGGTTGTAATGTTTCTTCGTCTCGATATAAACCGACTACACTAATTTTAGCGTTAGGGATAAGCTGTAATACACCGTCTAACATACCTAAGCCTGCGCGCAATATAGGTACCACAGTTATTTTTTTTCCTTTGATTTTGTGAACGGTAAAGGTGCTGCCATTCCAACCCTGTATTTTCACATTTTCAGTTTCCAGGTCACGTGTGGCTTCATACGTTAGCAAGTTACCAACTTCACTAGCCAGTTCTCTAAAGTTCTTACTGCTAACCCCGGCGGCACGCATCAAGCCAATTTTATGCTCTATAAGAGGGTGTTTAATTTCTTTAATAGCCATATGTGATCCCCGTTTCTGTATCAACTTAGTTTAACTGAAAGTACCTCGGACTGGGTGAGTAACTGCCCATAAAAACGTAAAAAAGACTTTTCTATCATACCCCTGTTTTCACATAATATTTTATAACTTGAGGAAGCAAAAATTATCTTCCCTTGCAAACGCTGTTCGATACTGAACATTGCTCGTAAACAAACGTGCTCTTGTTGGTAATCGTTCAGCCATTTATGCTTGAGTAAGTTTAATCTGACATGTAGAAATTTTTCGCTAACTTGTAAATTCGTCGCGTTCAATTGTTGATAAAAATGTGTAAAAAGTCGCTGAACTGGTAGTGTCGAAAACTTATTCCAATTACTCAGCAGAAGATGATCAAAGTATATATCTAAGGCTATCCCTGCTGTGCGTTGAAGCTCTGCTGGGAATATTTTTTTTAGATTTAAGACCTCTGGGTGTTGATCAGTATAAATATCAATCTTGCGATGTAATTTGATGCCATGCTGAATTTTTAGGGTATAATCAGAGAGCAGACTACCTTTGACGAAATCACCTAGAAAATTACCTAATAAACTACTATCGGTATGCTGGGCAATGTGAATATGGGCAATGTAATTCATATACCCATACTACCTCAAAATGTGCGTTTTAGCGGGAATTTAAAGTCCGCTGGGATGGAGCATTTTGCGCACTCGATTATTGCATTGACTCCCTCTCCTTAGGAAAACGACATTCTTTCAAGGAGACGCCTTGAGTTGAAGTACCCCAGTCGCTCTGAATCCGTCATTTTGAGGTGGCATGGGCCTTCAATCTTCTCTGAAATATACAGTTAAACCGAACCGTTTTTTGTCCATTTCTGTGTTAACAGATTTTGTGTCTGTGCAAATGGAAGTGGCTTAGAAAAAATATAGCCTTGTAATAAATTACATTTATTATGGGTAAAAAATTCGATCTGTTGTGTAGTTTCTATGCCTTCGGCAATGCATTGCATATCCAGCCCTTCAGCCATCATCAAGGTTGCAACTATAATTGATTCTGCACTTTTCTTTAGACCAATGTCAGAGACAAAACTCTGGTCGATCTTTATATATTGGATAGGAAACTCGCGCAAATACTTTAATGACGAATAGCCTGTTCCGAAATCGTCAAGTGACAAAACAAAACCGGCTTCGTGCAAGGCATTGAGTGATTTGAGCGACTGTTCTTGATTGCGCATTAAAGCGCTCTCAGTTATCTCAAAGCGCAATGCTTCAACTGGCATGTCAGCGGCCCTAATTAGACTCAATAAACGTTCGACGTCAAATTCCTGTTCAATGTGTTTGGCTGACAAGTTAATAGAAAGGTACGGCGTCGCACCCATTTTTTGCCAGCTGACTAGATCCACAATTCCTTTTTCAATGGCTCTCCAGGTCATTGGTATGATGAGATCTAAATCTTCTGATGCTGGAATAAAGTCAGCGGGAGAAACCATGCCATCGTCTGATTGCCAGCGCATAAGCAGCTCAAATCCACTGGTAATCTCATTTTCAAAATCTACTATAGGTTGGTAATAGTTGACGAATTGATCTTGTTCAACCGCCTTACGAAGCTTGTTATGCAGGGTCAATCGCTCCAGAGCTTGCTGATTCATGCTTTGAGTGAAGAATTGAAAACGTTCATTGTTATTTTCTTTGGCATGATACATTGCCATATCTGCGTGTTTTAACATCTCAGTTGGTGAGCCTGCATCTTGCGGGAAAACAGCGATACCAATGCTGGCAGTTATCCGCAATTCATGTCCTTTTATGGAGATTGGCAGATTTATTTTTTGCATTATTTTTTCAGCTAGATCACTTATTACTTCTTGCTTCTTAACGTTTTCCATTAACAGTACAAATTCGTCACCGCCCAGTCTAGCTACTGTGTCTTCAGCTCTGGTGACCGCGGTTAATCGTTGGGAGATGGTGGTTAATAAGTTATCACCAGCGTCATGACCTAAAGAGTCATTTACTTGTTTAAATTTGTCAATGTCGATAAAAAATAGAGCAAACTGTGAGCGTCGTCTGCTTGCATAATCAATCGCGTGTTCAATTCGGCTAAGCAACAAAGAGCGATTGGGTAACTGGGTCAAATTGTCATAATTGGCCATGTGTCTGAGTTTCTGTTCAGCAGCCTTTTGTTGATTTATATCGGTCATTACAAAGACATAGAAAGCTACGTTTGAGTCGCCGAGATTTTCGTCTGCAAGGGCATTGATTTTTACTAATACCGCATGCTTCTGGCCATCTGGCATGGAGATGCTATCTTCTTCTTGCCAATAACTATCGACCTTTAACTCCGTCATTATTCGATCATAGTACATCCATTTAGCAGTCTTATCGACCATTAACAAAAATGCGCTATTGGGCGATTTATCATTCGTGTCGAGACCAAATGCTTTGCTAAATGCTTCGTTAACTGCGAGGGGTCTGCGCTTCTTATCTAGAATAAATACCCAATCTCTTGTTTGCTTGAAGGCTTCACCAAACAAACGCGCTTGTTGTTCATTGGCGATGCTTTCTGTGACGTTGGTGTAGGTACCAACCACACTTTGAACTTTCCCGTTTGGCATTAGCTTGGTTACACTGCCAAGATCACGATACCACTGCCAGTTGCCTTCAATATTTTTAAGCCGATAAGTAATGTCTAAGGAGTTATGGTCTTGTTCAATGAATTGCTGCCATTGTTGTTCATATAAATTCTTTTCCTGAGGGTGAATCAGGGCAATATGCGCCTCAATCTTGAGATCTTTTTCGCCTTCGGGGTATCCCAAATCAACATAAATCCTTGGTTGATTCAACTCATCGGTATCTGCTTGCCAATCCCAGACACCACTACTATTAGTCGCCAATGCCAGTTGTAGTCGTTGTTCGCTTTGTTTAACTCCCGCGTGAACTACGAGCATTTTTTGACGGGCGCGATATCTGAACAAACGCCAAACAGAGACTATAAGAAAAATTATAAAGGCATAGGCATAATATGCTTTGGGAGACTGCCATGGTGGGTAAGCGACGTTTATCAACAAGGTTGCGCTAGCTAACTCTTGCGGAGTATTGGAGCCGACCGGCTGGACGCTAAATATATAGTTTCCAGAATTTAGCTTTGGGAAAAACACTTCATTGTTATTAATCGGCGGAGAGCTAAGGGTTTGTTCTCCTATTAGCTGATATTGATACTGTGTGTGGTGCTCCTGGGCAAATTTTAAATTGGAAAACTTTATGCTTAGCCCCACATCGTCGTGCTTCATGACAACTATTCGTCCATTTAAATTGGTCAATGGCCAATATATTGGATTAGACAATATGTCGACTTCAGTAATAGCAATCTGGGGCTGCTGGAGTGGGTTGGACGTGGATAACAACAAAGGATTAAATACGGTAAACCCCTTTGCCGAGCCATAGGCTAGCTTGCCATCTTCTAATTTGTAATAGGCTGATGGGTTAAACTTGCTACTTCGCAGGCCCTGCTGGTTGGTAAATCGTTGAATTTGTTTCGTATCGATATCCAACTGTATTAGACCTGCATGACTACTCATCCAAAGACTGCCAGAATTGTCTAACTGTAAGCCATAGATCGTATTTGAGGGCAATTGCTTATCTTTATTATAATGATATTTGACTTCCAAGCTGCTGGCATCAATCCCATAAAGTCCGGCCCCTGAATACCCAATCCAAATAGTTTTATACTTATCAATCACCGGTCTATCAGGCGCGACAAAGGGTCTGATTTGATCATTATCGAGTTGGTGAATGATCTGTATGTCACCACTTTTTATGTCGTAAGACCACAATCCGCCAACCATTGAAATCAGCATTTTCCCTGGGAAATGCTCGTGTATACCTAGAAATTTTATAAAGCTATCCAATGGCAATTGATCTGTTAGCAATTTTAGCGCCTGAACATCTCCGGTTTTGACATCTAATTTAAAAACGCCCTCAGTTAACATCATCCAGATATTGTTCTGATTATCTAAGGCCGCATGATGTTCTTTACTTTTTACCAATAGCTTGGATTCTGGCGAAGAAGTAAATTCGCTGCTTGCGGTGCCAGTGGCTTTGTCAAAAAGCTGCAAGCCCTGTGCGCTCATGATCCACAAGTGATTGTCATCCTGGGCAGCCATTATCTGATATATTGTGCTAGCTGAGAGCTCACTTTTACGGTCATCATTGACCAAATAGGAACTGAGTTCAAAAGTGTCATAATCTAATCGATTTAGTCCCTTTTCAGTACCAACCCATAATGCTTGTTGCTTGTCTTGATAGAAGCTTAAAACATGATCATTACTCAGGGAGTTGGAGTCGTCCTGAGTGGCATAATAATTATTAAAACTGTGACTGCGAGGAGACCAATAAAAGGCTTCATCGCCACCTGCTGTCATCCAAACATTATTACTGGCATCCACGACTAAATGTTTTATATTTTCGTCCGACACCTGAAAACGAGAATCTCCTAGCCTTAAAATATGTTGTAAACTTTGATCCTCGGGCCGAAAAAAATATAACCCATCATCAGTTGCTAGATAAAAGCCATCTGGAGTCTCAACAATCTCCCATATATTGCGATATGCAACCTGTTCCTCGATATCTACCCGGACAAGATTGTCTTCAAAATGAGTCTGTATCTCGTCAACATTGAGTGAATATAAGCCTGCTACAGTGCCAATCCATAGTTTGCCGACACTATTCAGATGTAACTTTCTGATATTGCGCTGCTCTGGGCTAGAGGTTATCGGGTTAAAAATGGCTACTTTTTTGTGATGCGAACTTGACAGATGCTGGACATATAGACCATCTGAAGCAGCAATGTAAAGCCACTCATCGTCTACTGCAATATCCCGTATTGCAGCATTACTATGGATTTGTATGTCGCTAAGTGAGAATATTGTGAGCATATTACTGCCATCTTCGCTGCTCTGAACAATTTGTTCGTTGAGCGCAAAGAGAAACTCTCCTGACTCAAGTTGGATCATCTGTTGAACAGTTTGGATCCATGCAGGGTTATTCTTGTAGGGTACAGAGAATTCGGCTTTAAATTCCCCAGTTTTTGGCGATAATGAATACACGCCTAAAGCCGCTGAGCTCAACCAAATTTTATGTTTCTTATCCTGAAATATATAATTAATCGCCGTGTTGGCCAAAATACCATCGTGACCATCAACTTGAATAATGGAATAACCATCACCGCGGTTTAGACCGACATCGGTTGCTAACCATAGAAAGCCATCTTTATCGATAATCATGCTGTTGATGTTCGCCTGAGAAAAACCCTGGTTAGGCGATAATTGCGTTAAAACCGGAGATTGAATGATCGGGCGGGCGTAGCTGAAAGTTGAAATGATCGCTGTAAACATTAGTAAAAATAGCTGATTACAAAGCTTTGAAGTTAAATTTTCGCCGCGTATTTTAGCAGGTTGCAGCACAACCCAGGAAAACCGTCGTTTATCTATTGGAATGCCCATATACATAATTACACGTCATTTTTTGTTATTATTGTTTAATCAAGTAAATTTATATTTATTGTAATATCTCATTACATTAATGCACCATGCAAAGGTTAATTGAACTTTAATTCTATATGTCTGAAGAACTACGAGTTATCAAATCGGTGGCTTGCCGAAATAATTGTAATATCTGTTTATCACAATAGCATCATTATTCAGGTCGACAATAAACAAGTAAAAGTAATAACTTTGCGCTAATCTTCGCTGATAAGACCAGTATTTTGCTGCTAATTTGTATTTACTCTCTATAATGAACATTCGAACCAACATTGTTACGCTTATTTTGTGCAATGTGACTGATAGTGATGATATTACTAGAATCTAAAATCATCTGATTAACCTAAAACTACAGCGGCGAATTAGTGAATATTTTAATTATCAATGGCCCCAATTTGAATATGCTTGGCAAGCGAGAACCTGAAATTTACGGCTCCCGCACATTGGCACAGATCGTTGAAGATCTAAGCGCTAAGGCAAGTGCGCAAAACATCATACTGTCACATATACAGTCAAATGCGGAACATGTGCTAATCGACGCGATTCATGCCGCCCACCAAAAAGTAGACTTTATTATTATCAACCCAGGAGCATTCACGCATACCAGCGTTGCGTTGCGTGATGCCATTTTGAGTGTCACAATCCCTTTTATTGAAGTGCATTTATCAAATGTTCACGCACGTGAAGCATTCAGGCAGCATTCTTATCTATCTGACGTGGCGATTGGGGTTATTTGTGGATTGGGAGAGCAGGGTTACGAATTTGCCTTAGAAGCAGCACAACAATATTTGCTCAAAGAATAACAACCTGCAGATTTAATCTGCCAGTAAGAATATAAAATATAGAGAGATTAAGAATGGATATACGTAAAATAAGAAAGCTGATTGAACTGGTTGAAGAATCAGGCATATCAGAGTTAGAGATTACAGAGGGAGAAGAGTCAGTTCGGATCCATCGCACCGGAAGCACTGTTGCGCCTGTACAGTATGCTGCACCTATCCAAGCTGCACCCGCCGCACTAGCTGCGGTCGCTGCTCCTCTAGAAGCAGAGACACCAATACCCAGCGGACATATTATGCGTTCGCCCATGGTGGGAACGTTTTACCGTTCATCGTCTCCAGATGCAAAATCGTTTGTCGAAGTCGGTCAAAAAGTTAACATAGGTGACACCATGTGTATTGTCGAGGCTATGAAGATGATGAATCAGATTGAGGCAGACAAATCCGGCGTTGTAACCCAAATCCTGGTAGAAAATCAAGATCCTGTTGAGTTCGACCAACCTATGTTTGTGATTGAATAGATAGGCTAATTACTATGCTTAAAAAAGTACTCATTGCTAATCGAGGCGAAATTGCTCTGCGAATTCTGCGTGCCTGTAAAGAATTGGGGATTAAAACTGTCGCAGTGCATTCAACGGCTGACGAAAGTCTAAAACATGTGTTATTGGCAGATGAAACAATTTGTATTGGTAAAGCCTCTGCTACCGAAAGCTATCTTAATATCCCACGTATTATTGCAGCAGCTGAGGTGACCAATGCTGACGCGATCCATCCTGGCTATGGTTTCCTTGCTGAAAATGCCGATTTTGCAGATGCAATTGAAAAAAGTGGCTTTGTATTTATTGGACCCAAAGCAGACACCATTAACTTAATGGGTGACAAAGTATCGGCAATTAGATCAATGAAAGCGGCGGGTGTACCTTGCGTACCAGGTTCTGACGGCCCTTTAAATAATGATGAAGAGCGCAATAAGGCTATTGCACTGCGTATTGGTTATCCAATCATTGTCAAAGCTGCTGGTGGCGGTGGTGGTCGAGGCATGCGTGTGGTGCGTAGTGAAGATGAATTAGTCAGTTCGATTGCTCTGACGCAGGCCGAGGCGGGTGCCGCATTTGGTAATGATGTGGTGTACATGGAGAAGTTTTTAGAGAATCCACGTCATGTTGAAATTCAAATACTGGCTGACGGACAGGGCAACGCTATTCATTTAGGAGAGCGTGATTGCTCAATGCAGCGTCGTCACCAAAAGGTAGTGGAAGAAGCGCCTGCGCCTGGGATTACGCCAGAAATGCGCGCTAAAATCGGTGCCAGATGTTGTCAGGCTTGTGTAGACATTAATTATCGTGGTGCCGGAACGTTCGAGTTTCTGTTTGAAAACGATGAGTTTTACTTCATCGAAATGAACACCCGAATTCAAGTCGAACACCCGGTATCTGAAATGATTACTGGCATTGATTTGATCAAGGAGCAGCTTCGTGTCGCTGCAGGAGAAAAATTGTCGTTCAACCAGAGTCAGGTAAACGTTCGCGGACATGCGATTGAGTGTCGTATCAATGCTGAGGATTCTACAACCTTCATTCCTAGTCCAGGGAAAATTACCCAATTTCACTCCCCTGGCGGTTTAGGTGTGCGTTGGGATTCTCATATCTATGCTGGTTACACTGTGCCGCCTTACTATGACTCAATGATTGGCAAACTGATTACCTATGGTGAAACACGGGAAGTAGCGATAGCCCGAATGCGTCATGCACTGGATGAACTAGTGATTGGTGGCATCAAAACCAATGTTGAATTGCAGAAGAGCATAATGGCTGATGAACAATTTGCTAAGGGTGGTGCTAATATTCATTATCTTGAGAAAAAATTGGGAATAGGTGGACATTAATCTGGTTCTGATTCCTAAAAGTTTTTGATAATTATTAAAAAATAATAAAAAGAGTGCTCGCCACTCTTTTTTTATATCTGTATTTTGAGATCTCTATTAACTTGAATCGTTATAAATTGTGGCCTCTTCTCAATTTATTCTGATGATACAATAGAAACATTACACCTAAATAGAACGTTAAAAATATGCCTTGGATCCAACTTAGAATTAATAGCCAAGCGGAATATGCCGAACAAATCGGCGATATGCTTTCGGCCAATGGGGCCCAAGCGGTCACCTTTGTTGACGCAAAGGATACGCCAATGTATGAACCTAAACCGGGTGAAATCATGCTCTGGCCCGATACGCAAATCACTGGTTTGTACGATGCCAACTATGATATGCAGCAGGTTATCGCGCAGTTGAGTAAGTCGAAAATTTTGGGCCCTAACTTCAATCATAAACTTGACCAGTTGGAGGACAAAGACTGGGAAAGGGAATGGATGGAGAATTTTCATCCCATGCAATTTGGTAAGCGACTATGGATATGTCCAAGCTGGTGTCCGGTTCCCGACCCGAGTGCCGTTAATGTGATGCTCGACCCAGGTTTGGCTTTTGGTACCGGAACCCATCCCACAACGTCTCTGTGCCTGCAGTGGTTGGATACATTGCAACTTGAACAGTCTACGGTTGTCGATTTTGGTTGTGGCTCAGGAATTTTGGGCATTGCAGCACTTAAGCTCGGCGCAAAGCGCGTCATTGGAATTGATATCGACCCACAAGCCATTCTAGCCAGTCAAGACAATGCCAACCGTAACGAAGTCGGCGAGCAAATAGAGTTGTATTTACCAGAAAATCAACCCGAATTAAAAGCCGATGTCGTATTAGCAAATATCCTCGCCGCCCCCTTACGTGAGTTGCGACAGGTCATCACCGCGTATTGTAAACCTGATGGGAAATTAGTGTTGTCGGGTATATTGGACAATCAAGCTGAAGAAATTAATGCGCTTTACAGTGAGGATTTTGAAATGGAACCCATCGCTATTGAGGGAGAATGGGCCAGAGTGTCGGGCACCAAAAAGTAATAACTACCTTGCCGCTGATTTTTCCAACGAGATTGGTTATAAGTATATCAATCCAACTAGATAATTGGCTGGATTGTTATTAGTTGCCAGCTAACTGTTTAACTCATATTTTCTGCCAATTAACAGTTATTAGACAGCGATTCTGATTTAGGCGGTAGCATAGTGAACTGGTTTGATAGGCAGTTAAGGAAGTAGTTTTTTGGGCTTGCCTTAAAGCAAGTAGGTGAATTTTTCCCTATTTGCTTACCACGTAGAGGGTAATCGGGATTTAGTTTACCTGAGCAACGTTTTTCCAGATGACTTAGCTAACATAACTTACACCTCTTTATTTAGTGAACGACAGCGTAAAATGGGCAGCACGACCCACTCGTTTTCAGCGAATTTTCGAATGTTTTTTTGAGAAGACTTAAGGGGTCAGACGTTCAAATAACTGGTCTCGGTAACTGCGACTGAGCTTTAGTTTGGTACCATTCTCGATGATAACATCGTAGTCACCCGAGTCCAGACTGGTCAGTTCGACGATAATATCCACTTTAACGATGAGGGATCGGTGTATTCGCTGGAAGCCGATATTGGCGAGGCGTTTTTCCATGTTCCTCATGGTATCCCGAAGCAAATGACTGCGATTTTTCGTATGCACATTAACGTAGTCGCCTTCAGCTTCAACCCATAAAATGTCTTGTGGCCTGACAAAATAGACATGGCCATGTGAACGCACCACGATTCGTTCTTGTTGTTTTGACACATCGGGCTCCACATCCTCTCCATTAAGAGTACGATCAAAGCCTTTTAGCAAAGCGTTTAATTGCTTTGTATGTTGTGTGAACTGATCCCTTTTTAATTCATTCCGTGCCCGATTGAGACTCTCTTTAAAAAGTGCCGGGTTAATCGGCTTTAACAAATAGTCGAGGGCATTTATCTGAAATGCGTCGATTGCATATTGGTCATAGGCAGTCATAAAAATGACCAGAGGCATATTTTCACTGCCGATGGCATTGATCACATCAAACCCCGTTTGACCAGGCATTTTAATATCCAAAAACACTAAATCCGGTTTGCTATTCTGAATACTCTTGATCGCGTCAACTGCATTACCACACTCACCGATTACATTAAAATCCGCTTCTTTAGCCAACTGCAGTTTTACCCCCTCGCGAGCAAGGGGTTCGTCGTCAACAACGAGCACGTTGATAACTGAGGGGTGGGTCATTTAGATGCTCCCGTATGGGTGTCCACAGGTAATTCGATAGTAATGCAGACTCCTTTACCCAACTCACCTTCCAGATTAAAAATATGACGATCGCCATACATCTGCTCCAGTCGCTGCCTGACATTTTCAAGCCCTATGCCTGGTTTATATCCTTTACTGTTGAAGTCGCATCCTACACCATTATCCTTCACCTGGATTAATAAACGACCGCCTACTTTTTTTGCAATGACTGTTAGTAAACCGGGTTCTATTTTTTCGCCTATCCCATGGCTGACCGCATTTTCAACCAAGGGCTGTAATATCATCGATGGAA
>JBLHNW010000062.1:0-12590 GCA_047622205.1 Paraglaciecola sp. | reverse complement strand
CTTAGTTGCTCATAAAGCTGCCTGTAGTGTAAAACGTGTTTTTCTACCGTCTTTGCTGCGACGGTTAATTGCTCACCATCAAAATGATAACCGAGAAAATCAAAGCCTTTTGATATTTTACCGATAAAGGTTTTATCCGGCGCTTGCTCGACTTTTAATTGATTAAAGTGTTGATTGACTGTCCTCACCGCGTTACGCAGGTGCCAGCGAGTTTTGGCTAATACAATGATGTCATCCATATAACGGCGATAAAAATAACGGGTATCAGCTGCCATCTGCTCATCTAAGGCTTTTAAGTAATACGCTGCGATTACCGGTGATAAGGGGCAACCTCGTGATATACCGCAGGTAATGGACTTAAACGTGCCGCCCCTTTCAACGGTGCGTTTTACAAATTGCACTAACAAGCGCCAGATAAACGGGTCAGCAATATCCTTATCGAGCTGTCTAAGCAATATCGTATGGTCAATGGACGCATAGTAGCCCTTCACATCGGTTTTCATGACATAAGTGTAATCAGGCAGGGCTGCTTGCAGAGCACTGACGGTAGCTTTTAATCCGCCATGCCCTTTAATATGAGTACAATGTGGGGATAATGCCAAGGCATCTGGTAAGGTCATGGCTAACATCTTTAATACCAGCGCATCTTGTGATGACCACAAGTGAAGGGTTTCACCATCGGCTTTGGTGACCACACTGAGCGGCATGAAGGTGTAATCTTGTATGTTGAGCGTTTGCAGCAGCTCACCACGGATAGTGTGCCAGTGAAAACGCAGGTGCCAAATATCCGCATTAGCAGGAAAGTTAGCACGCTGCTTACACAACCATAAATAAGCAGTATCGAGAGTGACTTCGGTGAAAACATGTTTGGCATCTAGCATGGTTTAAGCATAGCTGAATGGCGGCTAAGGGAACAAACTTAGGGTGTTTTTAGAAAAGCTGAATGACGGGTATTGGCACATGGCGGCCTGTCCGCTCGGTCTGTGATTTCAATCATCAACGAAACATATTGTCGAGGATAGGGACTATATTGAGCGTTCAATAGACGTTCGAATTTATATGTGTGGATGGAATGTCTAGCTATATTGCAGACATTTAAGTTAAGTTCCGATGAAAGTCTCCTAAGACGAAACTTCCTCTTCCGAGTTTGTCACTGTCAAGGTCCGCAAATGCACCTACTGCCAGTCAATAGAATCAAGCGTAGGATCCTCTTGGATCTGAAGGGAGCTTTAAAATAAACTTTGCCCAAATTTCTCCGGATCGTCCTGAATTTCCAGTCGTTATAGGTCGGTCCGTTTGCATTGGGAGAGGCTAACTGCGCTCTTTAAATCATTAAAACAAATGCTTGAAGGACAGCCTTTGAGTCGCCCGAGCATGTCATTAATAGCTTAAAATTCTATTATCTGTTGATTTACAAAGCAGAGTAAATTCAGCGGAATTTTCTTCTCATATTCAGCCTAAAATCATTTGTCATGTGCTTCAAAAACGCCCGGAATGTTCCTAATCGAGGCTCGGGTGTTAACCCTTTGGATAAGCAGATGATTTGCCAATAATAAAACCCTACCTGCCCAAAACTATTGATGGCTTTTATCAGACTTGAAGGACTGTTATTGCCCCAAAACCCTGTACCTAAAACCAATTTATCCTCATAACAATCGATACTCTGAATCGTTTGCTGAACCAGTTTTGCTGAGCAATCAGGTTCAGTGCACAGCGGCCTGGCAAGTCCAATTACGTCTACCTCACCACTTTCAATAGCTCTTTCCATGACGTCGCGGCTGCGAAAGCCTCCTGTGATCATGACGGGAATTTGCGCAGATTTTTTGATACGCTCTGCATATTCGATAAAGTAGGCTTCACGTTTGCGGGTGCTTTCTCGCACGTCTGTGGGTTCAACACCTATTAAGCTTAACTGTTCATAAGTCCCACCTGATATCTCTAGTAAATCAACTCCATCTTCGCCCAACCAGCTGGCGACTTTTATACAATCTTCAAGGCTGAAGCCCCCCTTTTGAAAATCTGCCGAGTTGAGCTTCACGCCTATAGGAAAATCTGCACCGACGACTTTACGCACGCCTGCAATAATACGGCGAATAATTCGTGCTCTATTTTCCAGAGAACCACCCCATTTATCCTGACGCTGATTAATTTTAGGTGATAAAAACTGACTGAGTAAATAGCCGTGGGCGCAATGAATTTGCACGCCGGTAAAGCCTGCTTCTTTTACTAATCGAGCGCTTGTTATAAAACGTGCAATTGCCTCTTCTATGTCATTCTGATCCATGGGGCGCGGCTTGGCAAAATTTCCGAGTATTGCCAGCTGCACATCTGAGGGGGACAAAGGCGTTTTACATACCATTCTGGGGCATTGACGACCGGGATGATTAAGTTGCACCCACAAGTGGTTGCTCCCTGTTGTACCCTGTTTGGCCCAATTTTGAAATAACTCCATGTCTTTTGCGTCTTCTAACACCACGTTTCCGGCCCGTTCGAGGTAACGCCGGTCGACCATCACATTACCTGTGATATGCAATCCTGTTCCACCTTGTGACCAAGTTTTATAAAGTTGGATAAGTGCAGGAGTGGGTAGGTCAAACTTGTCAGCAAGACCCTCTGTCATGGCACTTTTACAAAGCCGATTGGGAAGTATGGTGCCATTTGGCAGGGAAATTGGTGATGCAAGTGGGCTGGTCATTTAAGGATCTTAGTGAAGTAAAGCGATACCTATTGTAAGGCTGATAGAGATAATAACAATCCCTAGTCTCGTGTATATAGGAACAATAAATGATGAAACCTGCGGTTAAAAAATCACTATAGTCAGTAGCTTTCCGCTGCCCATGTGTTGCGTTGAACGATTGAACTTACAGCCACAACCGATCATTCGCCATCTGACTTAAAGCGCATTTTTTATCTCTATTTCCTGTAGATAACAGACTGACAGGATCCTTTAAACTTAGTCACGGACTAGTAGTAATAGTTGAGGTCACTAATAGTTCGACGTTTTCAATCTTTACACTCAGGAAGGGAAACTGGGTGGCACAAGACATTGTTAAACTGTGTTCAAAGCCGCAAATGCTTCTTTACGAGCATATTTAATGTTTATGCTTTAACAGATGTTGTTTGAGTATGTCTTTGCCGTAATCATTTCCGTTAGGCGTTCTGATAACAACGTGGATGTGATCTTTGCTTGGAATGGCAGGGTCATTTAAGCTTCTAGTACCTATCGGCTTTTGGTGATCAAATTCAATTAATAACACAGGACTGTGTATGCGATAATAAAAGACACTATCAGCTTCTGTTCCTCCGACCCAGGAAAACCATGTCTGATCTATGTGAGCTTTAACTTCTTCCATTTTCACGCTTGCTTGTTCGTCTTTCATATTATTTACATACAACGAAATCAGATTGAGTAAAGCATTTTTTTGGTTATCATTTAGTTCGCCAGTATTTATTCCCGCGTAATCTAGAACGATATTATCTTTGTGTGCATCAGCAACCATATTGTCATCGGTTTTCTGAGATTCTATAATAGCTTTGATTTTCTGTTTTGGGCTAAGTGACGTTACAAAAGAAAGACCATAATCTTGTTCAAGCTGCAAAACCTCGTTGCCTTTATATTTTCCTGACGTGGTTACTGCGGGTTCCGCTCCTAAGAATGTTGGTGTCATCACCACTTGATCACCAAGTATAAAATAGTTGATAACAAGATGATGACCATCTAATTGCCATCCCCAAGGTTCTGTTTTACTTGGAATACCCATAATAGTAATAAAATACAGTTCTTCATCTAAATGTTCGGCATTATTATTAATCTCGGAAAGCGTCTTGTCGGTTTTCATTATATTTTTGCTAAGCTTTAATCCTTGGGCACTTAGCGAAGTACTGAGTATTTTAAAAGCAGCAGTATGTTGTTCTGCATTCATTTCTTTTAGGCTTAATCCTTGCCTAACATAAATGCCATTATCAACGTTAAACCATCTTCGCCATTCAGAGTCATCCACTGAGAATTGAGTTTGTATTTTTTCTGCCATGGATAATGTATTCAAATAGCTGTTAACCGCTGAAACTATAGGATTGGTGTCAATTCCTGTCTTTTCTATTTTAAATAAACCAGTCTGAATGCCTTGTGAAGAACGTACGCCGACAAAGTTTTCTGCAAGTGCTGTTTTTTCTATATCAGCAAAGATTTTTTTTACTTCTAGAAAATCAGAATCGTAAGCATTTTGTGCGATAGATACATATGAGATTGAAAAAGTAAAACAAAGAGCAAACAGAAACTTATACATATGACGTTCTTCTTTTGATGAAATTAAGGTCTCAGCATGGGTATAAGAAGGATAAATGCTGTAACTGATATATGCAACAGGCGTCTATTTCATTGGGTTTTCGATATGTGACCCTGCCGCGATCACACCGGCAATCATCGTAATTCAATCAAATATTTAGACTTATTCGGCAGTATTTACAATGGCTGTATTGTTAATTCCTTTCTTCCATTTAAAAATTTCCAATGATTGTTCCTTTTGCTAAATAATGGTAGCAGACAAAAGATATAGCACTACCGCAGAATAAAAAAGTAGACACCTTAATGCTCCAGGAATTGACCAATCTACAATGAAGTTTGCTGGTTCCGATTTTGTGAAGTGTTCTGATCTGGGTCTTGAAGCTGCACATTCTAAACCTGTGAATTAACTTGGTAATGTGACGTTCTGAGTTTGCTCAATCAATATCACTGCGTTGAATAGGATGAGAAAAGGATGTCGAAAATATTTGAACGACTGCTTTCAACCGCGAACGTTATCTTTAACCGAAATTGCAAATATTACTGCTGTTATATAAGGTGGGTTTGATAAGAATTTATAAAGAGTTGACTGTGGATATAAGAAAAATCGGACGTGCAACCTTCTTTACATATGCAGCTCTAATTCTGATAGGTGCGGTTTTATTAATGTACTTCGCCGACTATGTACAAGAGTTTGATCCCTCTGGAGGTGGCGGATTCGCTTCAGTTATTCTTTTGATAATGCTCGGTCTTGGAATAGCAGCTTTAGTGGGAGCAGCATCCATTGGAGTTATATCCGCACTCATTGGGCTTGTTACTTCGTTTTTGACTTCAATATATCGCACATCAAACCCTCAGAATAAAAGAAAAGTAATGTGAGGAACCGTCATCTTATTGCTTAGTTGCGTTAGTATGGTGACGGTGAATTATTATCTGCAAACACGACCCAAAGTGATAGCCCAAAAAGCAGAAGATGAGCTCCTTGAAAGACGTTTTGCTGAACAAATACCCATTGGGATAATTGAAGGCTCTGTTCATAGTGGACCGAGCTTTGAACAGAGTTTGCTGAATAAATTAGCAGCGAATTCCCAAGTGCAACTTTTGGGTATAACTAAACAGCTTACCGATGGTTTCTTGTGAGTTACAATGAATCTTTAATTGGGTTTATGTGGGGCGGTAAGCTTTGTGCTCAAGATGTCTGGGCAAACGGATTGTATGGTCGATGTGACTCTTATCAGAAGGATATCACCCTTGATAGCTTTGGCTATGAAAACAATCAAACATCAAATATTGATGTGATTGAAGTCGCTTACAAACTATTACCAGGTAAATGGACAAGTAAGCACGAAGCGGGAATTAATTTAGGTATTAATCGGGAGATATTTGACTATCAAAATAAGATTGTTGGATATTGGCATCTAGAAATAAAGCAAGATAAAGATTTGCTTATGACATTCTTGGATGTGGCGGGCCCACAGCAAACTGAGCTTCGAGTGATTACAACTTACGATAAAGACCACCAATCATATTCGAAGGTTTTGCAGATAAACACACTGAATAAGACAACGTTATTTGCTAAAAGACGATTTGATAATATTCTTTTAACAAGAGATGAATGAAAAGCGGCTAAATAACCTTTAGAAAAAAAACGGGCCACAGTAGGCTATCCATATTGGAACAAGAAAAAATAGTGTCCCTCCCTGACTTGAACAGGAAACTAACAAACACCTGCAAAATCGACTTTTCTAGATCTCTCGTTAAAGAGGAAATTGGAAAGTTACTTTTCAATAAAAAATCAGACAGGAATTTCGGCTTCAACAATCCGCTTTAGAAGCACTTGTTAGAAGTTTAAATAATGGAGTTAATACCACCGAAATAACCCTCAATTTATTCAAGGGAATCCACTAGAGCTTATAGGTAGGGTAACCACACACGCGAAAGATGAGTGGTGCGGTAATTCTGAAAAACGACAAGCTTGCAAAAAGTCATTGAGATACTTCGAGAGCTTCTTCAGGGGAATTAGGTGTTGTATGTTCAATGAACGATGAAGCTCACTCAATATTGGTGTGGATGCCGCACCAATATTAAGTGAATTTGATTAGCTTATTATGATTATTGCTTTAATCAATTCGTCTTAATTAGACAAGTTGATAAGCTTGACAGCTAGTCTTTTCGTCTCCATTTTTCTAGAAAAGCTGCGCAACGCTTTTCCGTTGCATGAAATGTCTTTATTAAAAGCATTAAAAGAGATGCCATTGTCAGTAAGCATTTTCTTAGCCTCTTCTATTCCGTTCTTTGCTGCTACGACACAAACGCTTGTTTCAAACGTATCATTGGAAGCTGCGAATTTTACAGTAGAAGCGTTGAGGTTAATTGAAAAGACTGCTGCTGCGATTAGTGATGTTGATATGAACGTTTTCATAACTATCCTTTTTGCGTGAGTAAATATTAAGCATTTATTTCCCAAATTTTGGGAGGGTTGAAAATGCGAGGGAGGACAACTTGCCAGTATTTGGACTCTTCCCACGCGCGGTTTACTTATAAATTGTGGCCCATGTACATTCTCTTCTGTGGCCCTTGGCAATAGGCCTTTACGCTGCCCTGCATATTGCTTGCTAATCTTGTACGTTGTTAGTGGCTAAGTGATGAATTTCAGCCGTTTGTTTCATGCCTTCATGCCTTTCGCTAACATAGGCTGCAATACCCAAAAAGCCGATTATCAGTATAGGGTTATAAATCAATGCTTGAATAACAGAAATGGGTGTTAAAAAGCCATAACTTACAACAGCTAATATTGCCGGGATACTTGCCCAACGAAGGGTTTCAAATGTCATGATTTTGATGTTCATAATGCTAATTCCCCAGTTGTTTGAGTACTCACTATAGTGAAGGGCTAGATTACTAACAAACGTAAAATATTCGAATTATAGGTGAATGAGTTTCATCTATAATGCTGTGGGACTCTCAACTTGCCGTTCAAACCAGCGCAAAAATACGCTTAGGTCTTGGCGTTGTTTATCCTGAGGTAGATAGACGGCATAACAGGATTGTTTGACTTGTATTTGTTCTTTAAAGGGTTTGAAGGATTGTCCATTGCCCAAGGCTGGGTTTGCCAAGGGCAGGGCACCAAGTGCTAAGCCAATCCTTTGTTGGGCGGCCTGGATGACAGCATCATGTGACGCCTAAACTCAAACTTGAATGCAATTCAAGCCCAGTTAGTCCAACATTTTTTGCCCACATAGACCTAGCCCTTCAATATTTGATAGCTTGATCATTGGTATGCAAAGTATTTGGCTAACACTGGTGAGTTTGTGCTTTTGTGTAAATGTAGGAGAACACATGGAATGACTTGCAAATCGAATGTTTTTTCAGATATTACTCCGGCGAGTCACCTTTACCAAGGCGTAAGGCAATATCAAACTCGTCGTAACATATATCAATCAACTCAGTACTTGTTTCGATCTCTAATTTCAAGCTTCAAACACTAATTCGATCACACGTTTCAATCACACATTGATAATCAGCATTAAAAATTTGAAATCACGAGTTTTATGATTAAAGATTTGTAGTAATTATTGGAAACTTTGACGAAATTCAGAAGGTAATTCTTCAAATAATTGCTGGAATTTGCGACTAAAATAACTGGGGTCTGAAAAACCAACTTCTTCACCTACCACGGATATTGGAAGCGTCGTTTCGACTAATAAACGTTTGGCATTTTCGAGTCTTACCTGAGTGATATAGGTTTGCGGGGTTTTACCCAAAAATTTCTTGAAACGCCTTTCTAACGCGCTTATCGATAAATGGGAAACCTCGGCTAACTGAGGCATGCTTATTTTGTCCATATAATGTTCACGAATAAAACTCACCGGAGCTTTAAGAGCAACCATGCCACTAAGGGCGATGGAGGTCTTTTCTAAATGGCGGGAACAACCATAGGAACCAATAATCTCGCCTTTACGGTTAAATAATGGCCTTTTGGACGTGGTGAACCAGCATATTTCTCCAGATTCCAGAATATTCATTTCCAGCCTTTCGCTAACAATTTCACCCAACACGACTTTTTTGTCATCAACAATAAATTGTTTAGCTATATGTTTCGGCAGAAAATCCATGTCGGTTTTACCAATTACAGTATCCGATGAACCACCACCAATATGGTCCAGATAACTTTGATTATGGTGCATAACACGGCTGTTTAAATCCTTAATCCAAAACAGTATGTCGGGCAATAAATCAAACATTTCCAGCAAATGCGGTTCTGCAATTTGTTGCATAAAACTAGTGGCAGCTGCACTTGTAATAACTTTGCCAGGCATAAGATAATATCTCCACTAACTCCAAAACGTATAGCAGATGTTAACAACTAAAACGGCCGAAATCATTAAGGAATTAGGTGTGATCACTAAGATTTAATCCATCTATAGCCCATTAATAAAAAGTGTATAGCTAACAATTATTTTAACAACGCCGATTTTGTCTTATTGTAAACCGATTCAATTCTACATATTTACTGACATTTTCGTTTAAGGTATTTAACATTCTGTTAACGCTATTTTTATGTTGGGTAAAGGTAAGGATCAATGGCTAAAATTCGTATGGGAATGGTTGGTGGTGGTGAAGGGGCTTTTATTGGTGCAATTCATCGCATGGCCGCCGCTATCGATGGTGAAATTGAGCTGGTTTGTGGAGCGTTTAGTAGTGACCCTCAGCGCAGCATCAAAAGCGGTAAAACTATGCATCTCGATCCGGCGCGTTGTTATCCCAGTTATCAACAAATGTTTGAAACTGAGGCCCTGCTCCCGGCCACTCAACGAATGGACTTTGTCTCCATTGTCACCCCAAATCACCTGCATTTTCCGGTTGCCAAAATGGCCATTGAATATGGTTTTCATATCATGTCGGATAAACCTGCGACCTATGATTTGGCTGAAGTGCATGCGCTCAATGTTTTGTTGCATGATTCACCCTGTTTGTACGCTTTAACGCATACATACACCGGATATCCTATGGTCAAAGAAGCTCGTCAGCGAGTGGCGAGTGGGCAACTGGGCACTTTGAAAAAAGTGGTAGTGGAATATCCACAAGGTTGGTTGGCTAACTCTGGAGATGAAAGCAGCAAGCAGGCGCAATGGCGTATGGACCCAAAATATTCTGGTATCAGTTGTTGCATGGGCGATATCGGAGTACACGCCGCCAATTTGGCGGAGTATGTATGCGGTGATGAAATTAGCCATCTATGTGCCGATATTGCGGCTACAGGTGCAGGCCGAACACTTGATGATGATGGCACGGTGTTGCTCAAATTTGCCAAAGGTGCTCGGGGAGTGTTACTGGCCAGTCAAATATCTATAGGTGAGGAAAACAACCTTAAATTACGGATATATGGCGATAAAGCCAGCCTAGAGTGGTCACATCAAGAACCTAATAGTTTGTGGTTAAAGTATGCTGATAAACCTACTCAAATGCTGCGTTGCGGAGGACCTGGTTTATCTAGTCTTACAATGCAAAATACGCGCACACCAGCGGGTCATCCAGAAGGCTATATTGAAGCTTTTGCAAATTTATATCGTAATTTTGCAAACCAAATTCGCGCCAAACAAAGCGGCAAACAAGCAACTGAAGCCGCCAATGATGTGCCAGGCATTTATCAAGCAATTCGTGGCATGGCCTTTATTCAAAACGTTGTAGCAGCTAGCGAGTCAGATTTAAAATGGCACCCGAATGTGCTTCAAACTTCTTCCACTGCTTGTGATGATAGATCAGAATAGTAAGGAATAATTTATGCAGACAATAAAAGGCCCCGGGATATTTTTAGCGCAATTTTTGGGGGATGATGCGCCATTTAATAACCTGCCCAACATATGCGCCTGGGTAGCAAGTTTAGGCTACAAATCGGTGCAAATTCCGACCTGGGACAAGCGCGTATTCGATTTAAAGCTCGCTGCTGAAAGCCAAACATATTGTGATGAGATTGCTGGAGTTGTGAAAGCTGCAGGATTGGAAATTAGCGAATTGTCGACTCACTTACAGGGACAGTTGGTCGCAGTACATCCCGCTTATGACCAGATGTTTGACGGCTTTGCAGATGAATCTGTCAGAGGTAAACCGAAAGAACGGGCTATTTGGGCAGCACAACAGTTAACCTATGCTGCCAAGGCGAGTCAACGCTTTGGTTTGACAAGCCATGTGAGTTTTTCTGGCGCATTGTTATGGCAAACTTTTTATCCCTGGCCACAGCGTCCAGCTGGTTTAGTGGAAGAAGGTTTCAGCCAGTTAGCTAAAATTTGGACTCCTATTCTTAATGCGTTCGATGAAGTTGGTGTGGATGTTTGTTATGAATTGCATCCTGGAGAAGACTTACATGACGGGGTGACCTTTGAACGTTTTTTAGAGGCTACCAATAATCATCCCCGGGCGAATATTCTTTATGACCCAAGTCATTTTGTGCTGCAACAGTTGGATTATCTGGCCTTTATCGACATTTATCATGAACGAATAAAAGCCTTTCATGTAAAGGATGCTGAATTCATTATGTCTGGTCGCAGTGGAGTTTATGGTGGCTATCAAAGTTGGATCGATCGCCCCGGACGTTTTCGCTCTTTGGGTGATGGCCAGATCGATTTCAAGCAGATTTTTAGTAAATTGACTCAATATGATTTTCAAGGTTGGGCGGTGTTGGAATGGGAGTGTTGCATCAAACATCCAGTCGATGGTGCAATCGAAGGTGCTGATTTTATAAAGCGTCACCTCATAAGAACCACCGACAAAGCGTTTGATGATTTTGCCTCTGCGGGCAAAGACGACAAATTAAATCGCCAGATCCTGGGATTACACGATTAAGTCTATGCAATGGCAGGCGCGCAACGTGCATGTTTGCCTAAAGGAGTAATAATAATAATGAATAATACAACGCTACGCCTTAGTGTAATGATGTTTCTACAGTTTTTCATCTGGGGAGGCTGGTTTGTCACCTTAGGTACCTTCTTGGCTAACAACCTGTCGGCTTCTGGTGGTCAGATTGGCATGGCGTTTTCGACCCAATCATGGGGGGCAATAATCGCTCCTTTTATTATCGGCCTCATTGCCGATCGCTATTTCAATGCCGAGCGGATCCTTGGCGTACTTCACTTAATTGGCGCAGTGCTATTGTATTGCCTGTATCAGGCCGCAGATTTTGACGCCTTCTATCCATTTGTACTCGCCTATATGATTGCCTACATGCCCACCTTGGCTTTAGTCAATTCAGTTGCCTTTGCGCAAATGCAGGATCCATCAAAACAGTTCGGTAAAGTTAGAGTGTGGGGCACAATTGGCTGGATTGTGGCCGGTTTAGCTATCAGTTATCTTTTTGCCTGGGATGGAAAGGAAGCTATTGCTCAAGGCATGTTACGTAACACCTTTTTATTATGTGCCATTGCTTCTCTGCTGTTGGGATTGTTTAGTTTTACTTTACCTAAAACCCCTCCTAAAAGCGCCGGGGAGCGAATGGGCTTAAGGGATGTATTGGGACTAGATGCCCTGGCACTCCTGAAGGATAGAAACTTTTCAGTGTTTTTCTTATCTTCCATTTTGATTTGTATTCCCTTGGCTTTTTATTATCAAAATGCCAACCCATTTTTAACCGAATCAGGTGTGGCCAACGCCACGGGGAAAATGACTCTGGGACAGGTGTCAGAAGTTGTGTTTATGCTGGCATTGCCAGTATTTTTGAACCGTTTCGGCATAAAAATCACTTTATTAATCGGCATGCTTGCTTGGGTCATTCGCTATGTCTTGTTTGCCTATGGAAACGCGGATAGCGGCATTGCATTGCTGCTAGTAGGCATAGCCCTGCATGGTATTTGTTATGACTTTTTCTTTGTCTCTGGGCAAATTTATACCAATTCAAAAGCAGGTGAAAAAGTGAAAAATGCGGCACAGGGCCTTATCACCCTGGCGACTTACGGTGTGGGCATGTTAATCGGATTTTGGGTGGCGGGTAAGATAACCGACTCATACACTACCGATGTCGGCCATTCCTGGTTCGATATTTGGCTGTTTCCAGCCGGGTTTGCTCTGGTTGTATTTATTATATTTCTGTTGGCATTTAAAGACGAGAAGATCGCTGTCAATGACTAAACCTCATCGTAAGCAGCTATTGGGTTTGCTAGTAAGCACTATAGGTATGTTTGCGGTGAGTATGTAGATTCCGTTGTTCGGAAGTTGGAATGATAAGGCTGGTTAAGGCGCACAGCAAAGGAACTTGACTGAGGTTTTGGTGGAGTTAGCGGCAGGACAATCGACATTGGCGAATTCAGCATTCTTG
>JBLHNW010000061.1:0-12655 GCA_047622205.1 Paraglaciecola sp. | reverse complement strand
GCTTTAGTCTTGCGTTTGTCATAGGTTTTTGGTTTCATGCTCGAATAAGTTAAAACGTTCATCAATTTCGCGCTAAAAGTGTATTAAAGGAAGAAAAGTTAATGAAGGTAACAGTATTTGGAATCGGTTACGTCGGTCTGGTACAAGCTGCAGTTATGGCGGAAGTTGGGCACGACGTAGTCTGTGTTGATGTCGACCAAACTAAAGTCGATAATTTAATCGCGGGGCACATTCCAATATTCGAACCGGGATTGACCCCTTTGGTTAATTCCAATCATGCGGCGGGACGAATTGTTTTTACCACAGATGCTTCTAGTGGAATTACGCATGGCGAAGTGATCTTCATTGCTGTCGGCACCCCTCCGGATGAAGATGGTTCTGCTGATTTAAAATATGTATTGGCAGTGGCTGAAACAATCGCAACTCACATGCAATCTCATAAAATTGTGATCAATAAATCGACCGTGCCAGTTGGCACTGCTGATAAGGTTAAAGCTAAAATATTGGAAACTTTGGCATTACACGATAAGACCGTAAGCTTCGATGTAGTATCTAATCCTGAGTTTTTGAAAGAGGGTGCAGCAGTGAACGATTGTATGCGCCCGGATCGTATCATTCTGGGAACAGACAGCGAAATTGCGGAAAAGACTCTTCGTGAATTATACTCTCCCTTCAACCGGAATCATGACAAAATCATCGTGATGGATATTCGTAGTGCTGAGCTGACTAAATATGCTGCCAACTGCATGTTGGCGACCAAAATTAGTTTTATGAATGAAATGGCTAATTTGGCTGAGCTTTTTGGTGCGGATATTGAAAATGTGCGTCGGGGTATCGGTTCAGATCCACGTATTGGTTACCAATTTATCTATCCGGGTTGTGGTTATGGAGGGTCATGTTTCCCTAAAGATGTGCAAGCGCTCGTTCGCAGTGCAAATGGGGTTGGCTATAAAGCACAAGTACTGGAAGCGGTTGAAGCGGTTAATTACACTCAAAAAGAAAAATTGTTTGAATACATCATGCGTCACTTTAACGGTGATATTGCCGGTAAAACGGTGGCACTCTGGGGCTTGTCATTTAAACCTAACACGGATGATATGCGGGAAGCATCTAGTCGGGTCTTGATGGAAAAACTTTGGGCTGCGGGAGCTAAGGTTAAAGCCTATGATCCTGAGGCCATGGAGGAGACCCAACGCATTTATGCTAGCCGGGACGAACTGACTCTAATGGGGACCAAAGAAGCGGCACTTGAAGGCTCCGACTTTTTGGTGATTTGTACTGAATGGAAGGCATTCAGGGCACCTGATTTTGAGTTGATAAAACAAAAACTAAGTTTGCCTTTAATCTTCGATGGGCGAAACTTGTTTGAGCCCCATCTAATGATGGAATACGGATTGCATTACTATGCAATTGGACGCGGATTATCTATTAAGGAATATTAAAATGGGTCAAGTTAAAAAAGCAGTTATTCCAGTTGCAGGCCTGGGTACTCGTATGTTACCTGCTACCAAAGCGACTCCTAAGGAAATGCTGCCAGTTGTAGACAAACCGCTAATTCAGTATGTGGTTAATGAATGTGTTAATGCTGGGATCAAAGAAATTATTCTGGTTACACATGCCAGTAAAAACAGTATTGAAAACCACTTTGATACCAGTTTTGAATTGGAAGCTACGTTGGAAAAAAGGGTTAAACGTCAACTACTCGAAGCAGTGCAGGGGATTTGTCCCAAAGGTGTGACTATTATGCATGTGCGCCAGGGCGTGGCAAAAGGCTTGGGGCATGCGGTGTTATGTGCGCGTCCTATGGTCGGTGACTCACCTTTTGCTGTGGTGTTACCTGACGTGATTATTGACGAATATAGCAGTAATCCGAAAAAGGATAATTTGGCTGATATGGTGGCTAAGTTTAATACCAGCCGTGTAAGCCAGATAATGGTTGAACAAGTGCCTCAAGAAGACGTTTGCAAATATGGCATTGTTGATCTGGAAGGGATGGCACTGGCTCCTGGTGAATCAGGTAAAATTCATGGTATGGTCGAGAAGCCAGACATCGAAGATGCTCCGTCTGACCTGTCTGTTGTTGGACGCTATGTGCTTTCAGGAAAAATTTGGGATCTACTTGAATTTACTCCACCCGGAGCAGGGGATGAAGTGCAACTGACCGACGCTATCGCATCGTTAATGAAGATGGAACAGGTTGACGCTTATTATATGAAGGGCAGAAGCCATGATTGTGGTAGCAAGCTCGGATATATGACGGCAAATGTTGAATACGCATTGCGTCATCCTGAAGTGGGCGATGAATTTAGGGAATTTTTAAAGTCCTTAAAACTGTAAGTCTTTAAGAGCAGCGCGACGACTAAATATAACCGCGCTGCTATTTATTTTGCTATTACCTCGTTAACTTGCGACTAGTTGATCCCTCAACTTATCCATCATTTTTGTGCCGATTCCTTTAACAGCTGTTAAGTCTTCAAGTGATTTAAATTTACCATTTTTCTGACGATAATCGACAATGGCACTTGCTTTTTTCTTACCAATTCCTGGTAAGGAAAGCAATTGCTCTATGGTTGCAGTATTCAAATTAACTTTTTGCATGTGCGCTTGTACCGTTTTTACTTTCTCCTTGCCAGGAGCTGCAATAGTTGCACTAGAGTATGCAGTCAGAGCACATAGGGTAAAACCGGTAATAAGTAGTATAGAATTGAACTTTTTCATTTAAAACTCCTTTTATAAGATTCCTTTATGATGCTTCTGCATCAATGTAACCATAGTCGAGGATTTTCAGTTCGTAAAGAAAGGATCCAAATTAGTGCCAACCAATCCTGAGTGGGCAGTTGTTAAGACGGGTTGGTATAATCCCCAAGTTGCTTCAAAACCACGTTTCAGAAAGTCCAGATGAAACGAGTATTTAAAAGATTTGGGTATATTCAATAACAATGGCTAGCAGTGCTAGCCAAATTATTTAGATTGTTATTTTCTGGAACTACAAACGCTCCAGCATAGCCTGGGTAAAGTCACTGGTGCCATGTTCGCCACCCAAATCTCGGGTTGTGCGATCGCCAGATTCAATGACATCTTTCAGTGCGTAACGGATTTTTTCAGCCTGTTCACCCATATCCAAATATTCAAGCATTTGGATTGAAGCAAGAATAACGGAAGTAGGGTTAGCCAAATCTTTACCGGCAATATCAGGTGCTGAGCCGTGTACCGCTTCGAAAATAGCACAGTCTATACCGATATTGGCGCCAGGTGCCATGCCCAAACCACCGACTAAACCTGCGCAGAGGTCAGACAATATGTCACCAAACAAATTCGTGGTGACGATAACGTCAAATTGATGAGGATTCATAACTAGCTGCATACAGGCGTTATCGACAATCATTTCAGTTGATTCAATCTGTGGATAACGAGCGGCTACCTCTCTGGCAACCTTCAAAAATAAACCTGAGGTCGATTTAAGAATGTTGGCTTTGTGTACGGCCGTTACTTTTTTACGTTTGTCACGTATTGCTAACTCATAAGCATACGTCAAAATTCGTTCAGCACCTTTGCGAGTTATTTTACTTACTGCTTCTGCTTCACTGCCATCTTCTGAGGTGACTTGTCCAAGACCACAATACATACCTTCGGTGTTTTCGCGAACGGTGATGATATCAATGTCCTCGTAACGAGCTTTAGTGCCTTTAAACGATACAACCGGACGTAAGTTTGCGTAGAGTTGAAATTGCTTGCGCAGGCTCACGTTAATCGAAGTAAATCCTTCACCTACAGGTGTTGTTAAGGGGCCCTTAAGGGTTACTTTATTTTTATCGATTAATTCAAGAGTTTCTTGGGGCAAGAGTTCACCATGATTTTCCAAAGCAACTAAACCGGCATCGGCGAAATCATATACGAAATCGCAACCAACCTTGTCTAATATCTGTAAGGCTGAATCAATAATATCCGGGCCGATTCCATCGCCACGAATAACGGTTATATGTTTTTTCGTCATTTTAGGTTCCTAAGGTAAATATTGCTGAGATGACGCGAAATGCATCTGCAAAGTAACTATATGAGATTAAATTTGTGGCGCGCTTTATACCATCTGAACGCTATTTTTTCCACTATTTAGCACAGTAAATAAATTAATTCAAAGCTACGTAGGTGTGACAAAAAGTGGCAGATTGTTGTTGTATATTGGCCAATGTCTCAACTGAAACATTAAGTAGTATTAAGGCGTTTTCAACATAGGATTGTGACTCATCACATAAAACATTTTCAGAGAAATAAAGCTGTCTGGCACTCAATAAGCTCAAGCCTAGCAACGCCGCCAATTTTTCGCCTGGACGGCCCCTGACTTTTTTCTCTGGCATGTTGCTGTGGTCGCGTAAAGCTAGTACGTCATTACTGCTTTGTTGCCAAGCATTTGCCAGAGTGACGGCATGTTTATGCAGTAGTTCGCCTCCTCGAATAGCCACTAAGTGATTAATATCGAATAATCGATTTGGTTTTGGCTGCCATTGTTTGAGGACTTTTAGAGAAGGTAGAGTAAACAGACCGGTGTTGGCGAAATAAGCCAGAGAACACGCCTGCTCTGGGGTGTTAAGTCCGCTTTCTTTAGCCAGAGTCGAAGCGATTTGACCACGCAATTGGGTAAAGTTAACAAACTGAAGTTGTAGGGGGAAATAATGCTGATTTAGTCTGGATAACAAGGACTGTTGCATTAAGATACTGCCGGAGCGGGCAAAGCCATGCATCATCAAACTATGCTGAATATCTTGTACCGGCAATTTTTGACGGGCGCTTTGTGTAGCTGCTTTTCGCAAATGCCGGGCAAATAATGGCTCTTTTTCCACGGCAATCGTAACCTTACTAATATTCGGTTCGTCTTGATTAAGTTGCTTTTGAATTTCTAGTAAGGTCGCTGGTGGATTATCGAGTCTAAATACCTGGGTGTAAGGGCTTAACAAAGGGTTAATTATTATGTCATTGCGGCTGTCATTTTGTGCATCCCATGTGGAATTCCAAAATGTATCAAGTTGCTTGAAATTTGCTAAAGGTTGCGCCGTCATGCTTCTTGTTTGTTGCTTGGGCCCTAACATTATTGCAGCCCGATTAATGTCGTTTCGGGAGCTGGCGGATAGCTGTTGAACGAAATGACCATGTTTGGCAACTGCCAGGACAACCCCATATGACTGATCGGCAAGTTTGAGGAATGTTCCTGGTGGTGTTAGAGAAGGATATTCCATCAATGGTTGCAGTACGTCAGACCAATTACCTGGAGAATCTAGGGTTATTTTTTTAATTGCGTTTGCAAAACTGATGCATTTAAAGCGCAAGTTACGTGTGGTTAATAATGCTAATCGGGCCGCAATCGAGGCAATTATCTGATCCCTGGCGATGACTCTTCTAGCGCTTGTGAATCTTTGAATATTATAGTGTGTCTTGGAACACAACTTATAGGCAGCGAGCCAGCACTCTTGATGGCTGTTTTCTAAGGCTTTGCACAATCTAGGGTTTACCTTGCCTAATTGATGTTCGCCCTCTTTAGTAGTGTAAAACGCTTCGACCTTGGCTTGTTCGAATGCAAAGAAGCAAATCGATGCGCACATAAGTTGTTGATTTGTTGTGTCGTTCAATTTATTTCTGACCGCCAACAGATTGCTTAACATACAACTGTTAAAGGTTAGGTTGAGGACGTAGGGCTGTGTGCTTTTATACAATTGGGACTGGGCAAAGAAAACGTCAGGGTGCTTTTTAGAAAGGTTGATCAAGGAGTCACAAAACCCAAGGGTTTGCTGGATATGAGATGCGCTGAGCGGCACCTCACGATAGAACTTAAGTAATGTGGCTAGACTCTGATATTGTTGTTTAACAAGTTCTGCTACGGATGCCACACAATCACTTTTTAGCTCGCTTGATGTTATCCATCATTATAAGTTGCATAGGCACTATCACCCCAAGCGACTAATTCATCGTTTTCGAGCAACAGCGGTGTGCATTCGTCTTCCGTTGTAATGCCATCAGACTGCATGTGCTGGGTTCGGTAAAACATTACCTGCAAGCTATCAGTGCCAGAGCGTTTCGCTTCAGTGATATCCGGGCTGCCGAGTAGAGTCAAAATATCCTGCTTTGTTATACCAAGTTCAAGTTTGGTGATCTGTACTTTGTTATATTCTTCCCGATCCTTCCAATCCATATCTTGATGTTTGTCTGGGTACCAAAGCACAACTGCCGCAACAAACAGGCCATATATAAAGACTCCGATCGCAATTCTTCTTATTACTTTACTGTTCATGTATAACCATATTGATTGAAACTCCACTTATCTTTAATTTTATTCTGAAATGAAATTAAAAAAAAGGACATTGAGCTTAAAATATTGCAGCTTTAGCGAGTCTCAGTCAACGTCTGATTACAACACTGAAGGTAATTTAACCCGAACTCGAGATAAGCAACGCCTTAAGCGCCGCTTTTTCTGTCCTTCTCTGCCTTGCTCTCCATGATTTTAGGGCTACGTAGCTCGATCCTTGATATGAACAGAAATGCCAACACTTACCCTTCAAATACAGTATCAATGATATTGGCTATAACTATCACTTTGAAATACGTAGGGAAATTGACTCAGTCGACATTTATTATCCCGGGTTCAGGTTGATTTAATAATTTGATAACAAGGATGGTACTCACTACCCGGCAATTTCATTCGTTGTTGCACAACAAACGATTGAAGTAAATCGTCCATTAGAACCATCAAATCTGCATTGCCATTCAATTGAAAAGGTCCTGCTTGCCTAATTCGCTCCACGCCTTCGGCTTTTACATTACCTGTAACTATACCGGAAAATGCTTTTCGCAATGCAGCAGCAAGCTCAGCTTTGGGTTGCGTGAAATTAAGATCCAGAGCTGTCATGCTAGAATGTGTAGGGGTAAAAGGTTGCTGAAATTCAGAGGCAATTTTAAGGGACCAATTAAAGTCATATGAATCCCCAGTATTTCGTCGATACTCCCGCACATCAGCTTGGCCGGCTTTAATGGTCTGTGCCACTAGCGCAGCATCGCCAACAATAATCTGGTATAAACTTTGTGCTTGTTCACCTAAAGTTGCACCAATAAAACGATCTATAGACTCAAAATATTTCTTGCTTTGCTCAGGCCCGGTTAAAATAATAGGTAATATTTGATCCTTATTTTGAGGATTTAACATTATGCCTATTAAATACAGAAGTTCTTCGGCGGTGCCAGCTCCGCCCGGGAAAACAACTATGGCATGGGCCTTTCTTATAAAGGCTTCCAGACGCTTTTCAATGTCGGGCATAATAACCAACTCATTGACAATGGCATTCGGCGGCTCGGCAGCAATGATACTCGGCTCTGTGATCCCCAGATATCGGCCACGGCGATAACGTTGTTTTGCGTGTCCTATTGTGGCACCTTTCATTGGTCCCTTCATTGCACCTGGTCCACAACCAGTGCAAATATTGAATTCTCTCAGTCCTAACTGATAACCAACTTCTTTGGTATATTGATATTCAACCTCCCCAATCGAATGACCTCCCCAGCACACCACCATGTTTAGTTCTGCGCTATTTTTGATTGCATGTGCGTGTCGCAACATATCAAAAACTCCATGAGTGATGTAGGCAGTTTCTGAAACTGATGAGAAGCTAGGCGTACTATATTTTGTTCCCATATGTAATAGATCGCGCAACACAGAAAAAAGATGTTCATGCACGCCTTTAATCAATTTCCCGTCTACAAAGGCTAGTGGAGGTGGATTAATAAGCTCAATTTTGACGCCACGCTCACGGCTGATTAAGCGGATCTCAAAATCTTTATAGCGTTCAAACATATCCTCACAGTTATCTGTTTCGGAGCCGCTATTAAGTACCGCCAAGCTGCAGTTTCTAAAGAGTTGATAAAGGTCGCTATCTGCCGATTGGTTTAGCCTGTCAACTTCCAATTGGGATAACTGACTCATTGATTCTAATGGGTTTAACTGTATGTTCTTCATATTCATTTTATTCCAAAATGCAACGATTTCGTCCGGAGTTTTTCGCTTTATATAAATTCTTGTCAGCTCTATCGAAAACCTGTTCTATATTATCTTTGAGTTTAAAATCAGTCGCGCCAATCGATACAGTTATGGTGACTTTCTTGTCTTTAAATCTAAATGGAATGCTTTCTATTTTGCAACGTACTTTTTCCAATACAGTTTTTATACCCCCTTCGTCGGTATCTGGGAAGAGAACGACGAATTCTTCTCCGCCCCAGCGAGCCAGGAAATCCGTTGAACGCAAAGTTTTGCTAATAGTTTGCGCAATAACTTGCAGGGTTTTGTCACCCGCAGAATGAGCGTAGGTATCATTAATATTTTTAAAGTGATCGACATCGATTATCGCCAGGGCAAGGGGCCGTTTACTTCGTTGCCAGCGCCGATATTCCATTTCAACGCGCTGATTATAGGCAATTCTATTAGGTATTTTAGTCAGTGAATCATGATTGGTGCGCTTTTTAAGTTCAATCAAGCGTTTTTTATAGTTAGCGGTTTCTCCTTCCAAAGTAGTAAGCCGTGACTGCATGTCATTTAACAAAGTCATAAGCATTCTTTGTTCATCCTGATCAGACTGCTTGTTATCATTTAATGATGCCGACATTTTTGCTAGATAATCACTTGCCTGTGTTTTGAGTTGTTGCAGGTCAGAACTGCTGTCTACCGCATGTTCAATGCTCTCTATATGCCCTTGTAAAGTATCATTTTTTTGTTCTTTTTCACTCAGGCTTTGCTCTACTTTTTCAATCGAATCAGTGACTGTTTCATTGACGTCAGACAATGAGCTTTGCAAATGCAATACAAATTTTTCGTTTTGATGACGCTCTAAAAAAACATTTTTACTAATGGCACTAATCACCTTTCGACAACAGTTAAGTAGCGTTTCAGGATCAACATCATGAAGTAATTGAGTTCGAATCTGCAACAGTTCTTGGTCTTTAGTATCGTTTTGTATGAGAGTGCCAAGTAACGCAGATAATTCGTTAATGAGATCTTGATAAATATTGTTTCTGGCGTGTTCTTGGGGCTGAGTTTGGTGAGTTTTACTGCTTGCTTGAAGTAAAACTACAGCAAGACTCTTTTGATAAAAAGCGATAATTTGTTCGAACACTTCAAGTGAGTCAATAAATGACGAATTGGCAGTCTTAATAGAATTTGAAAATTTTAATACTTCAGCATTTATGGATTCAGGTAGGTGTGGGATCTGCCTTAAGTTTTCAATGGAGTCGCTCAGGACTTTGCTACTGTGTCTGTCTAGTCTCTTAATGGTATCAGCGTTATCCATCATTAAACCGGATAATTTTGCGATGCTGACTTCAGCAGAACTGAAATTTACAGTGCTATTATTTAAATGAGAGCGTAAGTTTTTCAATTCTTGATCTAGTGAGGGTATGACACCTTGGTAAAAATGTGAGAGTTTGACCATAAATTGTGAAAGATTGACTGTTTGCAGTTTAAGTGCGCGTATTGTGTTTTTTTCTTTTTGAGCAGGATTGTTTGGTAAATTCATTAAGATCCTAAAATTTTTCAAAAGAAATTACTGAAAAAGCATAAAACGTTCAACAGTTTTGACATTATAACCAAGTTGTTCGGTCCTGGCGGGCTTTAAAGCAATTTATACCTAGCGCTGGCTCGACCTTGGGTATACACAATAATCATTTTTCGCTATTTGTATAGCCCGATTTAGAGAATCTGATTATTTACTACTGTCTTGCTAGACGTTGCTCAGCATAAATAGACTCGAAATTACTCCTGAAAGGGTTGATGTCGAGTCCTCCTCGGCGAGTGTAGCGCGCATAAACTGTTAGTTTTTGAGGTTTGCAGAGTTGCATGATGTCGCAAAAAATACGTTCTACACATTGCTCGTGAAATTCATTGTGTTGACGAAAGGAAATTAGGTAGCGCAATAAACCTTCACGCTCAATAGCTTTTCCCTCGTAGCGAATTAATACGCTTGCCCAATCGGGTTGATTGGTTATCAGGCAGTTCGACTTTAGCAGATGACTACAAAGGGTTTCACTGGTCAATTCGTTTGCTGTCTTTAGATAGCTGGGATTAAGCTGGTAATTATTTATTTCCACGTCAAGATCATCAATGCAGATGGCATTCCAGGTGACCAATTTCATATCATCAAATTCGCCTGGTTTGAAAAGTCTAACATCCACAGGTTCACCTGCGCACATTGACAGGTCTTGGCTTATTGCCTTATTTACTGCTTGTTGAGAGGCAAATTTAGTTTGGTTAAAGCTATTCAAATAGAGCTTAAACGATTTGGACTCAATTAAACTTCCAGAACTGGCGGGCACTTCGCAACGCAACATAGCGATTTGCGGCTTTCCCTTATCATTCAGCCAGGATAATTCATAACCATTCCATCTATCTGCGCCAGAAAACGGAAGTGTTGCACCCAGCTCAAGTTCATTTCTGTTTAGACTTCGAGGCACTGCTTGCAAAAGCTCAGGAGAATAGTTTTCAATGTATTCAGACACTTTCCCCAGGCTAAGGTGAGCGAGAGAGTTTCTGTTTTTAATATCTGTCGAGGAAGCACTGCTCATCATTGGGGTCCTATATTAAGTATTGCGATAGTTTAGCCTAACAGCTTGCTTAACAGATACATTTTCGATTCATTGATGGCCATAAAGTGATACATTTCGGATAAACCTAAAGCATTAGTAAATAATTTATATGAACCCAGTTTTAAATGAAGCAATGGATGAATTTATTCGTAGATATCAAGGTGCTGATAACGCAAGCGAGTTGCTGCAAATCGAATACGACTCAAATTGGCCCTCGCCTTGTTATACTCAAAAAAAAACCGAAGGCGAATTTGTTGCCTGGGCACCAGTCTTGCGTGAAGTTCACGGTGATTTTAAGGGCATTGAGGCGGGATTGGAAATGAAAATTCATCCGGATGCGGTGAGTTTTTTCGGTCGCTACTGGAGCGATAATCTTAACGCCGAAACTAAACAGGGAAAGTTACAGCTTTTACAAGCATGGAATGAAGACGATTTTCAGCGATTGCAGCAAAACTTGGTCGGACACATATTGATGAAGCGACGTCTTAAGCAAGCGGAAACCATATTTTTTGCTTTGACTGATGAGGATGATTTTATTCTCAGTATTGATAATGTCAGTGGCGCAGTGCTACTTGAACAAATTGGCCTAGTCGCAAAGGAAACGCTTGCCCCCGATTTGAGCAGCTTCATTGAGCAACTTCAGCCTTCCGCTTCCAAACTGGGATAAGCCAGTTTAATTAACTTGAACTCGTGATAAGCAACGCCTGTAAGCGCAGCTCTTTCTGCGCTTCTCAGCGTTGCTCGCCATGAGTTTAGGCCCACTAAACAACATAACTCGCGCCTTGATAAGAACAGAAATAGCAACACTTACCCTGCAAGTACTGTATCAATAATATTGGCCATAACTATCACTTTGAAAGACAAAGGAAAATTAACTCCTTCGACATTCCTTATCCCGAGTTCAGGTTAATTAGTCTTTTTCCTGCAATAGGGCACTAAGTTGCGCCGAAATATCTGCCACCTGCTGTTCTAAGAGCTGCACCCTTTTAACCAGTGTCTGTTGTGTTACTGGTTCCATTTTCTTGCTTGTTATTTCAACATTATTAAGCGCTTGTGGATTTTGTTTCCAGCGTTGTAAGCCTTTTATCACGTCAGGAATGGGCAATGTGCGGTTGGCGTGACTGCGGACTAATGCCACAGTGGGATGTTTGCCTTGCAAAAATAATGAATTGCAAAGTTCAGCGATATACTCTTGATTATTTGTCATATTGGTCAAAATGCTTACTTGTTGGTTTTTTATCTCATATTTTCACAAGAATATTTAGTGAAAAAATCGCAACTACATATAAATCAAAGACTTATATAACTGGCCTTATTTTTGAATACAACATTATACTTTAGTCAAAATTGTAGTTAATGATGTTCATAGAAAACTACAATCTCATCACAATGGAGTCGTAAATGGGTAAGATATTGTTGGCCGCCGCTTTGGGTTTGTCGTTAAGTTTAACTGGATGTGTAATATCTGTCGATGGGGACGGTGTTGACAGCCATTATGGTGATTGGCAGGATCGGGAACAAAAAAATCGTAAAAACATTAATAAATTGGCACCTGATTTGAACCTTGCACAGGTCACTGACCGCATGGGCTTAGCAGATTTCAATGAGTTCCATCAAAAAGATCAAGACCGCTTCCAGGTGTTATATTTCCGCACTCAGCGCAAGGATGGTGATGGAATAACAACCAAAGACGAATGTACCCCTTTAGTACTAAAAAACGGTTTATTAGTAGGTTGGGGTGAAACCGCTTACAAAATGTTAAACCCTTAGGTTTTTAATAAGCAAATATTATCTTAAAAGTGCATTTAGCTGGTCGATAAGTTCCGCCCACTCGGCATCTTCGATCAGCGCTTCTTTAATAAAATCGGCCTGCTGTGGCGTCCAAAAAACAGCATCTTCAATATGCGTACGTGGGGCCAAACCTTTGTGTTTTTGAATGTAATCCTCAATCGATTTTTGTTCATTGGGAAGCCCTAATTGTGCAAATAAATCCTGCATCTTAGTATGATAACTTTCCATCTGATTGACCTCAATTTGAATAGTG
>JBLHNW010000060.1:0-12761 GCA_047622205.1 Paraglaciecola sp. | reverse complement strand
CCTGTGCAAGTGCAAATTTCCGAGCCCTTTATTGAACTACACACTGGGCCTGCGGATGGTTATCCGGTTTTCCATGTTGCCGCAAAAGGTGAGTGGATAAGTGTACTTAAGCGCCGTACAAGTTGGTTTAAAGTTGAGACCGATAAAGGCCAGCAGGGTTGGGTTAAACAAAAGGCCTTGCACCTAACGCTAAATAGCGAAGGGCAAACAGTAAGTTTGTTTGATGGCAGCTTCGCCTCCTTTGCTGAGCGAGATGTAGAATTTGGAGTACTTGGTGGTTCCTTTGAGAATGTGCCCTCTCTGACAGTATTTGCCAGTTGGGTAATGACAGAAAATATACTAGCTGACTTAAGTGTCACTCAGGCTTTGGGCGATTTTTCAGAGAATCAATTCGCACTGGTGAGTGTAATGCATTATCCGTTTCCTGAATGGCGCATCTCACCCTACTTTAGTTTAGGACTGGGACAAATTCGTACCAAGCCAAGGGCAAATTTGGTTGAGGCAGGTAATGAAGCTCGTACCAGCGATTTATTCGCCGCTGGAGTGGGCGTTCGATATTACCTGGCACAAAACTTTATAGTTAAGTTGGAATATAAAAACCTTTTGGTATTAACAGACAGAGATGAAAACGAGGAGTTGGAAGAATGGAAACTTGGATTCGCTGTATTTTTTTAGTGTTTTGCTATTTTGCTCTAAACATCGGAGCGCAAGCGCAGGAACAGAAAGATCAGCAACAGGATAGCCCGCAAAGTGTGATTGAACCCACACTTGAAAGACGTGATATCAATGAAGCAAATATTGATAGTGAAAACTTCGAGTTAGGTCTTTTTGTGGGTGTCATTAGCATTGAGGATTTTTCTTCCGATACACTGGTGGGTGCCAGAGCTGCATATCATGTAAATGAAGATTTTTTTATTGAAGCAACCTATGGTCAAGCGCAAGCAGGACAAACTAGCTTTGAGATACTCAGTGGTGGTGCTCCATTTTTAACCGATGAGCAGCGAGATTATCGCTATTACAATTTGTCATTGGGTTACAACCTTAATGGTGAAACATTTTTAACTGAGAACTGGGTGTTTAACTCAGCAACTTATTTTAGCTTAGGCGCAGGCAGCACTGAATTTGGTGGTGATGAGCGTTTTACCGTCAGTTTTGGTGCAGGTTATCGCTTGCTGTTGACTGATTATTTTGCCTTACACTTTGACCTAAAAGATCACGTTTTTAACAGTGAATTAATCGGCGAAGAGAAAACTACCCACAATATTGAATACGCTCTAGGCGCAACGTTTTTCTTTTGAGCCTTAAGAATTAATAATGGAACATGACAATGACTAAAAAATTATTTTCAAACTTTTACGTTCTAGCCGGATTGGCGTTTGCTATCTCGCTATTTTCTTCTTTAACAGTCGGTGCAGCCACAATCCAAGGTCCTGCACCTGACTTTACTTTGCCGAGTAAAAGTGGTGAAAATGTTCGCCTGCAGGAACAAATCGGTAATGTCGTATTGATAAATTTTTGGGCTTCCTGGTGTGGTCCATGCCGTGAAGAATTACCTCATATGGAAAAACTTCAACAAGAGTTCGAAGATCTTGGTTTTACCATATTAGCGATTAACGTTGATCAAGATCCGCGCAAAGCAGACATCATACTCGACGATATTCCTGTCAGTTTTCCAGTGTTATTTGACCAGGATGATAAGGCCAGCGAGCTTTATCAGGTCAGAGCAATGCCCACTACAGTAATAGTTGATCGTGATGGCAATCAGCGATTGTTACATCAAGGGTATAAAACCGGGGACGAGGTCAAATATCGCCAGGTCATCAAAGGCCTTCTAAGGGAATAATTCAAGGTAACACGAATATGAAAAGTAACATTATAAAAATGTTAGTGGTCTTAAGTAGCTTGCTTGCCAGTGCATGCAGCACCACCATTGAACCTTGGGTTAAGCCTTACGAACGAGATAATTTGGCGGATATAGTGATGAGCATGAATCGTAACCCAGTCGCACTCAGTTACACCCACCATGCTTATCAGGCACGGGAAGGTGCCCGCGGGGCAGAAGGCGGAGCAGGCGGCGGTTGTGGCTGTAATTAATATGCTTAATATCATCGCCTTACCCAGTCACAGATACTCAAAACAGCTAAGCACCGTTGTATGCACCGTGTTGTGTTTATATATGACGCAGTCTAGTGCAGCCGTATTACCTCAGGATCGGGCAGACGCCATGTACCATTCCTATGAGGGGGGAGGCATGTCGATAGATGGCCCATCTATTTTGTTGCGCAAAAAAATTGGTAATCATGTTTCTTTTTCGGCCAATTATTATGTTGATACCATTTCAGGCGCGTCTATTGATGTGTTAGCAACCGCGAGTCCATATACAGAAGAACGCACCGAATACAGCGCCGGTGTCGATTACCTCCGTAACAAAACACTCATGAGTCTTAATTATACCAATAGCTCAGAGAATGATTTTGAAGCAAATTCAATCCACCTCGGCATCAGCCAGGACTTTTTTGGTGACCTGACTACCTTAAGCCTCGGTTATTCTAAAGGAAGTGATGAAGTTGGCAAAACCGGAGACGAAAGTTTCCTGGAAGAAGCCGACCGCCAGAATTACAGCTTGGGTATTACTCAAGTGATAACTAAAAATATGATCATGGGCCTAAGTTTTGAAAATATTTCTGATGAGGGTTATCTAAATAATCCCTACCGCTCGGTGCGTTTTTTGGATGCCACTGCCGATCGTGGTTATCGCTTTGAAACAGAAGTATATCCAAATACCCGAGTGAGCAACGCAGCTTCGCTTACGGCCAATTATTATCTAGCTCATCGTGCCTCAATTTACGCTGAAGCAAAAATTTTCTCAGATACCTGGGGAATTGACGCGAATACGTATAAAGCAGGGTATATCCATACTTTTGGTGAAGACTGGCTGTTGGACTTTAGACTACGTCATTATGCACAGGATAAAGCTGATTTCTATGAGGATATATTTAACCGCAGTGCCGAATTCAATTTTCGTGCGCGAGATAAGGAAATGAGTACCTTTAATAACCTTTCTCTGGGTTTCAGTGTGACCTACGAGTTTCAATTTTCTCAAAGTAATTGGTTGAAAAAGAGCACCATCAATTTAGATTTCGATCATGTCCGATTTGAATATGATGACTTTAGGGATGTGCTTGCCGATGCCTTGGTTGGAGAGGAACCTCTATATCAATTTTCCGCCAATATTACGCGTTTTTACGTGTCGATATTTTATTAAGGTATGACTATTATTATGCGCCATTTTCGAAATACATTTACCACGTTAAGAGCTTTACTATGTTGCTCTGTTGCCATCAGTTTGTTATTCACAGCAGGCCAGTTGAGTGCTCAACAAGCAGGTACTCCCGTAGATGAAGACCTGTCAGTTGCACAGCAATTACAACAACTAAAAAAGCAGGTTATTGGCCTTAATCGTGATCTGTTTGTACTTGAAGAAGATCTGCTTTTTCCCTCTAGTACTCAAGTAATGGTATACCTTTCCATGGATGTAGGTACTTACTTTAATCTGGATTCGGTTGAGGTCAAGATTGATGATGAAACGGTGACTCAATACCTGTATACAAATAAACAAATTACTGCCTTGTTTAAAGGCGGCGTTCAGCGTTTACACGTAGGGAATATTTCACAAGGCGAGCATCAAATTAGTGCTTTCTTTACTGGAGTTGGACCGCAGAATCGACCTTATAAACGTGCTACAACCTTCACCTTTAACAAAGATGCTGATGCCAAGGCGCTTGAGTTATCGATTGTAGATTCTTCTACCAAACAACAACCTGAATTTACCGTTGTCGAGTTGTAAATGATCGGTTTAGTGCCTATTAGGCCAGCAATAAGTTCGCTCAAATTAATGCTGAAAAAAATCATTGTTAGCACCTGTGTTTGTCTACTCAGTAGTCTGTCAGTGAATGTTTATGCGCAACAAACCACTCCCTCTGAACAGGATCAAAATAAGCTCATAAAGGCCTATCAAGTAGCTTTGTTTCACTATTTTCAGGGCGACTTTTTCCAAGCACTCACTCAGTTTGAAATGCTTGAACAGGAATATCCAGAGGGACTTAAGCAACTTCCCGAACATCTTGCTGCAGATAAAATTGAACCAGAATTACTGATAGGTGGCATTAGTTTGGCTTATGGTCTGGAAAATCAGGCTGCGGATATATTCTCCCGCTTATTAAGTGCCCATGACGATCCTAAAACGAAAACCATTGCCTGGATGTTACTAGGTAAAACCTATTATCAAAAAAGACAGTTTGCTGCAGCCGCCCAGGCTTTCGCGCAAATAAACACGGACCAAGCCGATGATTATTTAGGCACAGACAGCACTGATGAATGGTTATATATGCAATCACAATTGCACGGGTTTTTACAACCGATCGAGCAGACCATTCAAATGTTGGACGGTGATTGGTTAAATGAGCTGTCACAAGATTCTATTTATCGAGATTACGTTCAATACAACCAAAGCTTGGCTTTGTTGCAACAATCACGTCCCTTTGAAGCGATTCAGTTGTTATCAGATTTGGCCAATAATCAACAAGGTCTGTTTGGTCATTTACTCGATGATTGGTTATCGCCTCTTAAGAGTAATGGTGATACGGAAGAGTTTTACGCCCTTAAAGACCGGGCGAATTTAACCCTGGGTTATACCTATTTACAGCAAGACCAAGTTAAAGAAGCCGTGCAGACATTTCAGAATGTGCGCTTACAAAGTTTGGACAGTCAAGCCGCACTATTAGGCTACGGTTGGGCCGCTGCCAAAGATAAGGACTATCAAATAGCGCTATCTATTTGGCAGCGCCTGAAAGATTTAACGGATACCAGTGAATATGTTCTGGAAGCCTATTTGGCATCCGCCTATGCCTATGAAGAGGCATTTGCGCCAATTCAGGCTATTGACGCTTTACAGCAAGGTTTGCTCAGATATCAACAGGAGTTAGTAAAACTCGATGAAGCAAAAATTAAGGTAAGCGATGAAGCTTATATTCGAGCCTTTGCGGTTAGCAAGTCAGACACTGAAAAGAAACCTGCTGAGTCTGCCTCAGATCTAAACGCTCTTAAATCAGCTGAAGCTGAAGACCACTATTTGCGAAATATCACCCTAAGTAATGAGTTTAGGGCCAAGGTCGAAGCTCTATCGACCAGTGTTAATATTCAAAGCCAATTGCAAAATTGGCAGCAAAGAATGCAATATTACTATTTGATGTTGGAAGAACGTCAGACCGAGCGATTGCAGCGAGCCAATCTACTGTTAAGCAATCGTTTATTAGAACAACTATCGGATTTCGGTGTTCTTCGAGATCAACTTGCAGGGCAAATTCAACAAGTCAAAGACGAAAAAGACAGTAGTTACCTGGCACCTGCGGAATCTATAGCCTGGCAACAACGTTTGGACCGAGCGAGTGAGAATCAAAAATCTATTGTCATCTCGAAACAGCAGCTTAAACAAACCCCGCTTGCAGAAAAATATCAACAAAGACTGGCAAGATTGCGGGGAATTTTGTCCTGGCAGGCCAGTGAGGAATATGAACAGCGTTTATGGCAGGCCCAGAAGGAACTCAATCAGCTTGATGGTGAAATTCAAAACACCCTTGCTCAGCAGAATAAACTGCTCGCATTGCTAGGGGAAAAACCTGAATTTAGCCAACAAAAACAGCGTATTGATGACCTTGAATTACGCATAACTGAGCAGACGCAAAACAATAATATGCTACAAGTTTCCTTAGTTAACGAAATTAGGGAGCAGTTCAGGCAGATGCTCGATGAGCATATCGCTAAAGTAAATAGTTATATATTGCAGGCTCAGCAGGCCGTTGTGCGCCTAAACGATCAGGCTTTACGCAAGGCTAACAACAGTGGCGGAAAATCTGTGGCACAACAAGGAGTGAGCAATGAAAATTAGCTCTGTCGTGCTCAAACATAGAAAACATGCCTCAGCACCCGCTATGTTGTTGTTTGTTGCATTTTTATCAGCATGTAGTTTTAGCCCTAGTCAGATAAGCACACAAAGTATTGCTTCTGGCAGTAAGGAAACATTGGGTGATGTCTATTTTGCTCCTATGTCGTTAAACCACGATCCCTTGCCGGCTAAAAGCCTGCAAGATTTGCGCGATGCCTATATGACATTATCAACCTTAGTGAATGAAGCAGGCACAAAACAAATAGTTCAGTATCGTTTAGCTGACCTCGAAATATTACTGGCCGAACAGCGCCAGGAAAGTGGTGTTGTGTTAAATACTGCGGCCACCTCCGGGGCAAACGCAGAAACGCCCGCAGTGACTGGTGGCTATTACGAACTTGCCATCGAACAATATAAAGCGATATTAAACGATCATCCCGAAGAAGCACAAAACGTTGAAGTGTTGTATCAGTTAGCTAAAGCCTATGAACAACAAGGGCAGGTGGAAGAGAGTTTGGCCACCCTGGAACAATTATTACAGCAGTTTCCAGAGAACCCCTACTTAGCCGAAATTCATTTCCGTCGTGGCGAAGTACTATTTAATCGAGGCAACTACGCCGATGCCATACCTGCTTATGGGAAAGTTTTACGCTTGGGTGATTACAATCCGTATTATCCAACTGCGGCCTACATGCTTGGTTGGAGCCACTTTAAAATGGATCAGCAGATTGAATCTTTAACTGCTTTTAGCCGTTTGCTTGATCATCATTTACCTAATCAAATTATTGCCCAAACGGCTCTGGAGCAAATAGATAGTCAGGAGAAAATTGAGCAATTGTCCCGAGGCGCAAAAAGACTGGTAGGCGATACTTTACGGATAATGGCCTTGTTGTTTTCCTATCAGGATGCAACGTTTGAGCAAAGTGGGCAAAGTGTCCTAGCACATTTTAAGCAACAGGGTTCTCGTCATTATGAATATCTGTTATACGACGAACTAGGCCAGCACTATCTGAATAATGACCGATATCGAGACAGTGCCGAAGTTTATCAGAGTTTCGCACAGCACCATCCTGCACACGACCAGGCACCGTTGTTTACAGTCAAACAAATTGATGCCTACATTCTTGGCAAGTTCCCAACATTGGTTTTGCCCGCTAAAGAGTTTTTTATCAAACAATACGGTATTTCGGGTGAATACTGGGGTGATTGGGGTGTGGTATTACAGGAAAGAGTCAGCCCTTACCTAGAGCAATATTTACAAGAATTAGCTCAGTACGAACATAGTCGCGGCCAGCTATTACTCAACGCAAGTCAAGCCAAAAGCCGCCAGGAAAGTGCCGAAAAACGGACCAGTAGCGCGGCAAATAAACCGCCTAGCAGCAAAGAACTCAAACAGCAGTCCATGCAAGCCTATGAGTTAGCGGCAAATTGGTACAAAGAATTTATCGAGACTTTCCCGACTCATCGCAAAACTCCGGATATGATTTTCAGTATGGCGGAAAGTTTATTTGAATCAGGATCTTATGACCTATCAATCGCCGCGTTTGAGTCTTATGCCTATCAATACACACAGCAAGGCAAAGCCGCTGAAGCAGGATATGCGGCAATTTTGGCCTACCGCCTGTTGCGCAGCAAGTTGGCGACATCGGCACCATCGGCAGAGCATTGGCAGGATCAACAACTTCTCAGTCAGGAAAAATTCGTTAGCAACTTCCCCGAAGACGAACGTGCTGTGGACGTGTTGCATGATAGTATGCAGCAGCTCTTTAGCTTAAAACGTTATGATCTGGCAATACTCAATGCAGAGCAATTGTTAGGCTGGCAACCAGCGCAAAATGCAGAACGTCTGATGGGCAGTCATTTGGTCATTGCTCACAGTCAGTTTGCCCTAAGTCGTTACCCTCTGGCGGAACAAAAGTACGAGCAAATATTATTCCTGCTAGAACCACAAGATAAACGCCATTCTGATATGCAAGAGCGTCTTGCAGCAAGCATTTACAAACAAGCTGAAGAAAACGTGGCAAATAATTACTTGCCCCTAGCAGTGACAGATTTTTTACGGATTCTGGCGAAAACACCTCTGGCGAAAATTCGCTTAAATGCCCAATATGACGCCGCTACATATTTACTGGAAATGAAAGAATGGCAACAAGCCAGTAGTTTGCTCGAAGATTTCCGTCAGCGTTTTCCCTCTCACCCGCTTACAGCAACTATACGCGACAAGCTAATTTTGGCTTATCAGCAAAATGAAAACTGGTTGCCTGCGGCAAACGAGCTAATTGCTTTGTGGAAAAAGCAACCGAAAACAGAAGAAGGACGCCAGGCTTTATACATCGCTGCTCAGTATTATCAGAAAGAGGGGAAAATCGAACTGGCTTTAGATTATTTTAGAACATACGCCCATAGCTACCCGGATCCTTTCGACGAATTAGTTGAAGCTCAATTTGCCTTGAGCGAGTTTTACCTGCAAAGCAAAGACGGTATTAAGCGCCGTTACTGGTTGAACAAAATGATCCAAGCCGACGCGAAGGCAAAATCAAAGCGCACGCCACGTTCGCGTTATTTAGCGGCCATGTCTTCAATGGTATTTGCTGATGATAGCCTGAGGAAATTTAAACGGATTAAACTCGGCTTGCCCCTGAAATCCAGTTTGCGGAAGAAAAAGGTGGCGCTTAATAAGTCATTGGATGCTTACAATCTCACTTTGCAGTACAAAATTGAAGAGTTCAGTACTGGGGCAAATTATCGAATTGCTGAAATCTATAATCAGTTGGCTAAAGATTTGATGGCTTCTACTAAACCTAAAAACCTCAATGCTTTGGAGTTAGAGCAATATGAGATTTTGTTAGAAGAACAATCATACCCCTTTGAAGAAAAATCGATTGAGGTGCATGAAACCAATGCCAAAAGAACTTGGCAAGGCACCTATGACGATTGGGTTAAACAAAGTTTCACCGCGTTAAGCAAGTTACTGCCGGGCCGTTATGACAAACAAGAGCGCAAGCAGGAGGTGACAGATGAAATATACTAATCTGCGTGTTGGTTTGCTGGTGATAATAATGAGCTTTTTAACAGCTTGTGCCACCTTTGACGACATGATTGGCCAGGACGGGCAAGATGTGCAAGACACTAATGTTAAGCCTGAGCAATCTGTTGTTGAAACCCCTGTCCAGGCCGTTACAGTTGATCCTGTGACAGCCCATGCACTGCTGCTTAAAAGTCAAAATAACCAATATCTACTGAGTAAGGCCGAGGTGTCAAACAGTATTAGGGCACGTTTTGTCGAGGCCTTGGATCTTAAACAACAAAAAGAGTATCAGCGCGCCAAAGAGATATTTTTGAGCCTAACTGAGTCTCAGACCAATTTGTCCGGTCCCTGGGTTCAGCTAGCCGAAATTAGCCAGTTACAAGAGCAGAATTCATTTGCAAAAAATGCTCAAAGCGAGCAAATAAAAACGTATTTGCAGCAAGCTATCAAAGCCAATCCCGCGAACTACTTTGCACATAATCGTCTTGGTAGCGTATTGCGAATGGAGGGGGATTTTGCTCAGGCAAAAAATCATTATCTACTGGCTATCAAAAGCTGGCCGGGTTTTGCTCCTGCGTATTTGAATTTGGGTATTTTGGATGATTTATATATTGGCGACAAAAACCAGGCGCTGGAAAATTACCTACTTTATCAAGCTCTGATAGAAAAACCTGAGCGCAAAGTAAAAGGCTGGATTGCAGATTTGTCGCGACAATTAAAAGAGCAAAAAAGCGAGGTCGCTAAATAATGAAATTTCGCCAAAACATGATGTCAGAAGAAAACAATCATCCCCTCAATAAATTCCCGTCGATTGTCTGTGGCACGTTGCTGCTAATTAGCCTTAATGTGTCAGCTCAGCAAAGTGAAAGTAAGATACGACAGCAAACCATCAAAATAGAAGAAACCATCCGCGGCAATGCAAATCAAGAACAACCTAAAGTATTAACCATTGTGCCCTGGCAGCAGCCGAATGAAAAACAAGCTTTGCCAAGCCCAATTTCAGAGCGCTTAAATAAGCAATTTAATGCACTTGAGCGAGATGAGTTTCGCCGTCAGATACGTTTTTTTGAAAATCAGCCTAAGCCAATTAAATAAGCTAAAAGGCGGATAAAAATATACCTAAGTAAGCTTCAGGAACAGTAAAGTTATTAAAACGACGATGTGAGTGGTGACAAACATACCTAACCTCATCAAACAAACCGTTATAGTTGGGCTAGATAATTTAGAGGATATAGTTATGGATTTTTTTGAGGTGGTGGTCAGGTTCTTCCAGGAAGGTGGAGCGTTTATGTTTCCTATTGCAGTTGTTTTGGCAATTGGACTAGCCATTGCGATTGAACGTTATTTTTTCATAGGTATTGCCAAACGGATAAATAAGAAAGCTTTTAGAGAGCTTGAACCGATGCTGCAAAAACATAATTACGAGGGTGTATTGAAATTTGCTGCTAGCAGTAAAGCGCCCATAAGCCGTATAATTGGCGCCGGTATCGCCCGCCTCGGTCAAAGTCCACGACGTGAAGAAATCGAATACGCCATGGAAGAAGGTTTGATGGAAACTACTCCAAGGCTGGAGAAACGTACCGCTTACTTGGCTACACTTGCAAATATCTCAACTCTTCTGGGTTTACTCGGCACCATCATCGGATTAATCGCAGCATTTTCTGCGGTAGCCAGTGCTGACCCCTCAGAAAAGGCAAGTTTGCTTTCACAAAGTATTTCTGTGGCGATGAACACCACTGCTTTTGGTTTGATTGCCGCTATCCCTTTATTGCTCTGTCACTCAATACTACAAACTAAAACGACGGAAATCATCGATAGTATGGAAATGGCCGGAGTGAAGTGTTTAAACCTGCTGATCACCAGACAAGATCTGACTGCAAAATCACGTCAAACTGATTAAGCCAGGTTAGGGAAAACCACATGTTTGGTAAAAAGAAACACGCCAGAAAAAAAGACGCCGAGCTCGATATCACGTCTTTTATGAACCTGATGATAGTGCTGGTGCCAGTGTTATTGATGATGATGGTGTTCTCGCGGATTACCGTTTTACAACTAGATTTACCTGAATTAGGTGATGGTAGCGCCCTGACTGATGTTAAAGATCAGCGCTTAGAGTTGGTGGTTCGAGAGCAGAGCATTTCCGTTTATTACCCCCAAGGGTATCTGGTCAAAGAAATCCCGGCAAATACTCCAGGCAGTGAACAGGAATACGATTATCAAGCTTTGCAGGACACCCTTAAACAAATCAAACAAGCCTTGATTAATAAAGACATAGATAAGAAAGCCGCGACTCTATTGTTGGAAGAGAATATCTCATATCAAGTTATAGTGGCGTTGATGGATACCACGCGCTCTTATAAAGAAGTTGTGGTGGCTTCTGTGGTAGATGCAGAGTTGTTTCCGGAAATATCCTTGGGTGATGCACCCGACGATACGCGACCAATCGTCGCGCAGAGTAAATAGGAGAAGACTATGAAACAATCCGCTAGAGCCATGCGCATGGCGCGCCATCACAAGCGTATGTCAAAAGATTCAAAATTAAGTCTGGTGTCATTGATGGACATCTTTACCATCCTTGTATTCTTTTTGATGGTGAACGCCTCAGACGTTCAAGTACTACAAAATAACAAAAGTGTCGAATTGCCGAAATCCAGTGCCGAGAATGCCGCCAGAGAGACCTTACTGCTAATGGTAAACGGCACTGACTTAATATTGCAAAGCAAGAAAGTGGCTGATGTACAGCAAATCCTGGCTCAAGGCGACGACATCATTGCACCCCTAGCGACAGAGTTAGCCTATCAGGCCAAACGCTCACCGGCCCCAGTTGCTGTTGAATCTGCTGACGGGATTATGCAAGACGCGCCAGGTCGTGCGATCACCATAATGGGTGACAAAGCCATTCCCTACACCTTATTGAAACGTATCATGCAAACCTGCGCGGAAGCCGGATATACTGATATTTCCTTGGCTGTAGATAGCACCGATGCCCAGTTAGCAGCCGACGCAGCTAATCAAGAGAATGCATCGTGAGTTCAGTTGTCAGAGCTGCTGAGCGCTTAAATAAACCACAAACTGCTACCTTGCCTCCCCGAGCTAAGCCTAGTCAATATCGTTTCGTTTCGGTTTTGCCTTGGTCCTCTAGTGAAGTTGAAAACAAACTGTTCAACAAGATCACTATGGTGGCCTTAGTGCTGACACTGTTATTAGCGGCAGTTGTTAAGTGGCAGGAATTACCTGAGAAACCGCGGGCAGAAATTGAAAAAGTACCACCACAATTGACTAAAATCATTGCTGCCAGAAAGGTTCAGCCACCTAAACCTATTCCCAAGCCAGAACCTAAACCAAAACCAGAGCCAAAAGTTGAGAAACCAAAGCCGGTAGAGCCCAAGCCTAAACCACCTGAGCCGAAACCTGTTGAAAAGAAAAAACCAGTGGTGAAAGTACCACCAAAGGTGAAAGCCCCTACACAGGCCGAACTCGCTCAACAGGCCAAGGCAAAAGCTCAGCAATCGGGATTATTAGCATTTCAAGATGACCTGGCCAGTATGCGCAGTGACATGAATATCAATAATTTGGCGGATACCGACACGATAAAAGGCGCTGGAGCCACAAGTGAAACCCAACGTAAATTTGTTGGCAAAAAAGTCAGTGGTAGTAGCGGCGGAGTCGATACTAGTAAATTGTCTAGTGACGTCGGTTCACGCGGCGAGTTAGCGGGACGTAAAACCACAGAGTACGTTGCGCCTAACGAGGGCTTAGCGTCTCTAGCAGCCAAACAACTGGTGACTG
>JBLHNW010000059.1:0-12809 GCA_047622205.1 Paraglaciecola sp. | reverse complement strand
CAGGAGCCAGCAGTGGGATCGGGGCAGATTTGGCCCGCCTCTATGCAAAAGCTGGCTGTAACCTAATTATCACTGCTCGAAGAGAGCAGCGACTGGCTGAATTAAAAAAGGAACTTTCTGGGCAAAACAATATACAAATTGAAATCATTCAGAACGATTTATCAACGGAGACCGGACCGCAGGAATTGTTCGACGCCGTAGAAGATAGAGAAATACAGGTTTCCATTTTAGTCAATAACGCTGGGATTGCACTGAGTGGAAAATTTAACGATATTCCACTAGACAAAAAATTAGGCATCATTCAACTAAACTTAGTTTCTTTGACAAAGCTCACCCATTTATTTTTGCAAGGTATGATTAGCCGTAGAGAGGGTTGGATTATGCAAGTCGCCTCTGTCTATGGATTCCAGCCAGGCCCAAATATGGCAACCTATGCTGCCACAAAAGCCTATGTCATCAGTTTATCCGAAGCCCTAAATTACGAGCTCAAAGGAACCGGTGTCAAACACTCCGTATTATGCCCAGGACCTACTCGTACAGAAATCTTTGATACTGCTGGTCATACAACTAACTTACTCATGGATAACTTATCGATGGATTCAATGGATGTGGCCAAAGAAGGATTTAAAGGACTATTAAATGGTAAGTCTGTAATTGTGCCTGGTGCAATCAATAAAGCTTTGGTTTCCAGCAACCGATTCTCCCCGCGAGCATTAACGGTTTTTGGTGCTTCTCTATTCGGAAAAGAAGGAAAATCTAAAAAGTAAATTACCTTCTAAGTTTGGGAGGGCAAACTACATTTGGACATATAATTGGCGGTAGAATGGATGCAACTGTGCGCCCCAGACGCAAATAACTAGGGTCGTAGTAAGTTAACCCTTCTGCTCTTGAATAATCCTGACGCCGAATGTCTGCAAATGGCTAGCTGTTGTCGTAAGGTTCAACAAACACCTAATGACTCCTTTGTTCGAGGAGCGGTCATTAAGAATTTGAGGACACCCGTGCTTTTAGATGTTGAGAGTGTTTTAATGTAAGGTAAAGTAATTCCATCATTAACCTCAACCAGTTCCATGGTGGAAGACACCCTCAAATAAATAATTACAAGGGATATCGCACCACAGTCATATGAAGACTATTCTTACTTTACTATTGATATTCTCTTTCTCATCCCTATGTTCTGCTAAAGATAAAAGAGAACCCCGTGAAAGTATCAGAATTATAGGTGTGGAAAATTCCAGTCCATTTAGTTTTACACTTCCAGATGGCACAACTACAGGACTTTACCTTGAATATTGGCGTCTTTGGTCTAAATCAAATAATATTCCCATCGAAATAGTCATGCAACCATTCGATGTTGCAATGGATACAATAAAAAATAAAGGTGCAATAATTCAGGGCATCTTCATTAATGATAAAAGAAAACAATGGGCTGATTTTTCAAATCCTATTCATAACCTTGAATCAGGAATCATTTTCAGCAATAAGTATGCTAAAGATATTAAGTTTTCAGAATTATCAGATGCAAAAGTTGCTGTTCAAGCTGAGAGTTATCAAGAAAGTTATATTGCCAAAAAATATCCGTCACTCAACCTTGTAACGTATGAAAATACTTCAGAAGGTATTAAAAAGTTACTTAATAATGAAGTTGATGCCGTTGTTGGCGAAATTCCCAACCTAAAAGTCGAATTAACGATATTAAGACTAGATGGTGTATATACCATCTCTGATGAAGTGTTATTAAATAATACTGTCCATGCAGCTTTAGCTAAAGGACAACCTAGTTTATTAAAAATAATAAACGATGGTATCAATAATATACCAATACAGTCACTCATTGAATTAGAAAAGAAGTGGTTACCGTCCATAAAACCTTTTTTTAGCAATAACACATTTCTTACCAGTTTAACCATGGCAGAAAGAAAATGGTTGCAACAACTTCCTTCTCTAAGATTAGGTATAAATTCCAACGGGCATCCCTATGAATATGTTGATGATAAGGGTGGTTTTTCAGGTCTATCTTCCGATTATATTGATCATATAACAAAGGCACTTTCATTAAAGATTGAAGCAGAAAAAAACTATAGTTGGGTTGAATTGCTCACTGCCTTTAAAGATAATGAAATTGACGTTATGTCAGCCATTGTTAGAACTCAAGAGCGTGAAAAGTCAATGCTTTTTACCGAGCCATACTTTTCTTCACCCACCGTACTAATTTCTCGTAAAAATGGATTTCATGCAGATACCTTAGAGAGCTTGAAAGGGCGAGCCATAGGAATTCCTTCTGGGTATGCTTTAGTGGAGTTTATTGAGACTGATTATCCTGAAATAACAATAATTCCTGTTGATTCAATCGCCGATGGGCTTAGTAAATTAAATAATAATAAGTTCGACGCCTTTCTCTCTGAGATTTCAAGCGTCAACTACACCATTAATGAAGAACAATTTGCTGATCTCATTATCACAGGTTTTTCACCTTATAACTTAGAAGTATCTATGGCAGTGAGAACTGAATTAGAGCCACTGGTAGGCATTCTCAATAAAGTTTTTCTGAGTATAAGCGAAAAAGAAAAAGCTGAGATTGCTAACAATTGGTTGGCGGTAAAGGTACAAACAGGTATTAAATTATCGACCGTTGTTCTTTGGGCACTTCCCATATCCTCATTTCTAATGCTGATTGCCATTTTAATATTTGTTCGTTTGAACCGAAAGCTCAAGCTTGAAATTATTGAAAATGCAGAGCATCAGAGTAAATTACGAGCAAGTGAAATTAAATTCCGTAATATGTTTGAAAATGCTGATATATCGATTTGGAATGAAGATATGTCAGACCTTAAAAATGCTTTGGAAAAACTCCGTACCTCAGGTGTGACCGATTTATATCAATACCTGAAAGACCATCCTCAGAAAACACTTGAATTTGCGGCTAAGATTAAAGTAATCAATGTTAATAATGCAACCCTTGAAATGTTTAATGTAAGTACAGAGAATCGTTTTCTTGAGCAAATTCAAAGCGTTTTTGGCCCTGGCTCAAACGAGGTTTTTATAAAGGAATTATGTGCCATCTGGGACGGAGAAAAAATATTTCGTTCTGAAATACCTTATATAACTCAAGATGGTAGACATATTTCTGCAATTATTTCTTTTTATATACCTGTTTCAGATGAAGGGTTCAAGAGCATACCTGTCAGTATTGTAGATATTACTTTGCAAAAACAAATTGAAGAGAAGCTAAAACGTGCGGCCAGTGTGTTCACCCATACCCATGAGGGGATCATAATAACCGATGGCTCTGGCAGTATCACTGAAGTCAACGATGCTTTCTGTAGTATTACTGGTTACGCTCCTGAGGACGTTATGGGGGAACATCCAAGGATATTTCACTCTGGACGTCAATCACCAGAATTTTATGCTGAAATGAGCGATACGCTACTAACACAAGGCTATTGGCATGGAGAGGTATGGAACTGCCGTAAAAATGGTGAAATCTACCTAGAAAGGCTCACCATTAGCGCCGAGAAGAATGTTGATGGTCACTTGCAGCACTACGTATCATTGATTACTGACATTACACTGATGAAAGAGCATCATGAGCAACTAGAACGAATGGCTCATTACGACGTACTCACCAATCTGCCTAACCGTGTATTACTAGCTGACCGTCTGAGCCAATCCATAGTGCAGTGTCAACGACGCAATCAGTCATTAGCCGTTGCGTTTATGGACTTAGATGGCTTCAAAGCCGTCAATGACCGCCACGGCCATAATGTGGGGGATGAACTACTCGTTGAAGTGGCACAGCGCATGAAAGAGGCGTTACGTGAAGGTGATACGCTGGCACGTATTGGCGGCGATGAATTTATTGCTGTCATTGTTGATTTGGAAAACATTGAAGATAGTGAGCCTGTATTAAAACGACTACTAAAGGCCGCTGCTGACCCTGTTACTTTGGGCGATGCTGTAATGCAAGTTTCAGCGAGCATTGGTGTCAGCCTTTATCCACAAGACGACCATGTAGGTGTAGACCTACTCATGCGTCACGCCGACCAAGCCATGTATATTGCTAAGCAAACAGGTAAAAACCGTTATCATATTTTTGATGCTGCACAAGATAATGCGAACAAGACTATTGCGCAAAGTATAGGTGATATTAATTCAGCGTTGGATAAATGTGAGTTTGTTCTTCACTATCAACCTAAGGTCAATATGCACACTGGTGAAGTGATAGGCGTAGAAGCTTTAATTCGCTGGCAGCATCCTGTTCGTGGTTTAGTCCCACCTTCAGAGTTCTTACCCGCTATAGAAGGCCATGCCATTAGTTTGGAACTGGGTGAATGGGTTATAGACACCGCATTAACCCAAATAAGCCAGTGGCGAAGCATAGGAGTAAAACTAGCTATCAGTGTCAACATTAGTGCCAATCAACTACAAGAAGTTAACTTCACAACTCGCTTAGCAGATCTGTTGTCGGCCCATCCTGAAGTGCCCCCGCATTGTTTAGAATTGGAGATATTGGAGACCAGTGCGTTACATGACATCAGCCAAGTGTCTGCGACCATGAATGCATGCCATGAGCTTGGCGTACGCTTTGCTTTAGATGACTTTGGCACGGGGTATTCATCACTCACCTATCTCAAACGCCTGCCAGCGCACTTGATTAAAATCGACCAGAGTTTCGTGCGAGACATGTTAGAAGATGCAGACGATTTAGCGATTGTTGAAGGCGTCGTTGGTTTAGCTAAAGCATTCAGGCGTGACGTTATTGCTGAAGGAGTAGAAACCCTCGCACATGGAGTAGCACTGTTGCAACTAGGTTGTGAGTTGGCACAGGGTTATGGCATTGCTCGACCCATGCCTAGTGGTGATATTCCTGAGTGGGTATCTAACTGGAAAGCGGATGATTCTTGGCAGGCTTATAAAGGCTAACTGACTTGACCACTGAGCCTCACCAGAAGCGACCTTGTAGAGCAGTCGGGTATGTCCTCTTTTGGCTAGCTGTTGTCGTAAGGTTCAACAAACACGTTATGACGGCTATGTCGGAAAACTTGTCGTTAGCAAAATAGCGACTGTCGACCTATAGCGGTCGTAAGAGAGTTCGAACTATCAGACTATATTGAGCCAAAAATCATCATACGATTAATCAAATGTGACTGACGGCAATGAGCGATCTATAGTCGCTAGTGCATAGTGAAAGGACTGGTGAGTGCCCAGACTGTGTGAAAACTATTTTCAACCATCATTTAAACAAAAATTGATGAGAATATGTGCTCTACATTAAAATCTGACCAAGTTTCCTAACCAATCAAACTTGCATTTTACGTAGCATTGCGTAATTAATTTGGTCGTCGGAGTTTTTACACAATCTGGGGACTTTGGAGACAGACACATTTTAAGCGCTCCGAACGATCATTTGTCATTGAGCGACTATACTTCACTCACGATAGCCATTCGCTATACGTCGACCCAACACAACTCTCGTTAAAATTGTCTACTGTATCATTGGGGTATTAAATTCGTCAGGCACATTGCTGTTTAGGTAGGACCTTAATAAGGAAATGTAAGATACAATGGAAAAGCTAAAAAATAAGTTACTTAACGCTTTTTCGCCTGATGCGAAAAATCGCATATTTCCTCATTTGAAGTTACTAGAATTACCACTAGGTGAAGTAATTTATGAGGTTAGTGAAAAACTGAATTATGTGTACTTCCCTGTCGATAGTATAATTTCTTTCCTGTATGTCATGGAAGATGGAGCCTCTGCTGAAATTTCCGTCATCGGTAATGAAGGCATCGTCGGAGTTGCGGTATTTATGGGTGGTGAAAGGACTATTAGCAGAGCCATAGTGCAAAGTGCCGGGGTAGCTTACCGTTTATCCGCATCGGAATTACGCAAAGAATTTAATAGCCAGCCTGATACACGAATGTTACTGCTGCGCTTTACCCAGTCGTTGATCACCCAAATGGCACAAACGGCAGTTTGTAATCGCCACCATAACATCGACCAGCAGCTATGCCGCTGGCTTTTATTGTCTCTCGACCGATTAACCGATAGTAATCTGGCTATGACTCAAGAGCTGATCGCCAATATTTTAGGGGTAAGGCGTGAAGGGGTGACTAAAGCCGCTGGAAAGCTACAGAGACTCGGTATTATTAACTATAAACGGGGGCATATTCATGTACTCGACCGCCCTCGCTTAGAAGAGAAATCCTGTGAATGTTATCAAGTGGTCAAAACGGAAACTGACCGTTTAGAGTCTATATGCGAAAAAGATCAATAGGAAAAGTAGCCTAACTGCACTTAAATTCGTTTTAATCAGACCTGTGAATCAACTAAGGTCTTCACAAGGGTTGTGGGGACATTTTTTTTGATTTCTCCAAGAAACTGCAAGCACTGTCCACTCATCATAGATAAGTCTTTCATTGTCTGAAAAACACACTTTCCTGCGCAGTATTCTTCAACAACTTCTATATTGAAGCACATGTTTGAATTCACTGCTTAAAGGTTTCAATAACAAAAGCCAAACAATTTTGATGTTCGGCTTCAAAGTCTGCAATTATGCAGTCCTCAGTTAAATTATCTTATGTACGGCTCGTCTATCTAGATAACTCGGTATCGATTAATATTTCCGCAGCAAGCCAATCGTCCAAATCATTGCCATCACGAAAGTCGCGAGCACTAGCTAATAAATAAGCTTTATCTTCAATCATATTGTGACGATTAAGATCAGCATTTTGTCTATTTAATTTATTCGTTGATGGCGATTTTGTTAAGGGCGTAGCACTCATATTATTGCTCCTTAAAGATGACTAGATAACACAGAGAACTCACCGAATAAATAGGCATTGCTTCATGAATAGTCTGGTCAAATTTTAAAATGGAACTGATGAGCCTTGCCAATCTTAATCACGATCAATTAGCTATAGGAAAGATAGGTTTAGCTCGGTTTATCATACCAAAACGGTTTGTAATGCTCAGTTGAAAAAACACTGAAATATGTACAAGTTGTTATTTGAATGAACCGCAGACCATAACCTGCCTATATGTTAAATTCTGTGCGATAGCGCACATAATCCAGCAATAATTTACAAGTAATGCATTGCTTTCAGCGTAGATGAATCAAACGTTTATATCAGATCTTTTACACGTATCAGTGACCATCCAGATTGATACTAATTCGAAATCTTAGTACCAACAACAAGGCGTTTAAATTTTTTAGCTTGTAAGGTAACCTAGTTTGCAAGGTCGTACTAATACATGGTTACATTTCAACGAAGGAACGGCATAGCAATCACTAAAGTTTGATAATTTCCTCCATGACAAGCCCAAAACTAAAGGGATTGATGTTTTATGTAAATTACAGCACTTTGCAATAATTACATATGCATTGAAAATTTATCAGACTTTGCTGATTTCTCCCCCTAGTGTAACTAGTTCAGCTCTTGGTATAAAACGACTAAAAAATGCCCCCCACAATCTACCGTTGCTAATAACCAGAGATCGAACAAAGCAGCTGGTCAGATAATTCAAATTTGGGGTAACAGATTGCTTGTTTTGGTGATATCTAGGAAGCTGTGTGACTGACCGTTGTGAGCCTATAAGGGGACGGTGGGGCGATTAGCTTTTCAATCGGTTAAATACCACTTACCCACTGAAAGCGGATATTTATCGCCGCGCTCACCAGCGAAAATCGAGCACCGCCTCAGATAAGTCTGTTTGAATAAAAGCAGTTCATCATAATAAGCAATATTCAGAGCTGGTTTGCACAACAGAGCGAAGCGCTTTTTCTAAATTCTGAATTATGTGAAAACAGTTGATTAATAGACGAAAAATAACCGACTTTCACTCCCTTAAGAATATGAAATAGATGTCAATATAGAAAATATAAGGCATCATGTATTTCGATTTTAGGAAAAATGACGTTTTATTTTACCTATACTCGGCCGGCTTCACCGCGGCTTCGCTTGGCGTTATCGGAATTTAAAATTACCGCTAAAGGCACAGCCTGTGTGAAAACTATTTTCAAGCCATTATTTAAACGAGAACTGATGTAAATATGTGTCTTACATTAAAATCTGACTAAGTTTTCTAACCAATCAAATACACATTTTACGTAGCATTGCGTGATTAACTTAGTCATTGGAGTTTTTACACAGTCTGGGCAACTTTTCGACGATTGTCTTTACTTTTTAATTAGGTAGAAACAACTCAAAGCGGTCATTTGGAACTATTAACATTTCCAGCCAAATTGGGGTTATTTGGGACCAAATTGCCCCCCTTGAATTATTTAAACGCAAGGTAAACAATCACTAAGTCATGAGGCTAACATGAGTACTGAAATAAGCGCCCTAGAAACACTTCGACAAGAACCGATGAAATCCGGGCAATGGTTTATTATCGCTATCTGCATTGGGGTATTAGCGCTCGATGGCTACGATGTTCTATCAATTGCATTTGCTGCACCTGGAATGACGGCGGAATGGGGCCTTTCCAAGACCGCATTGGGGCTCATCCTTCCTCTCGAACTGGTGGGGATGGCTTTAGGATCTATTGTGATGGGGTCATTGGCTGACAGCCGTGGTCGTAGGCCAGTAATGTTGGTTGGTCTTGTCATCTTGACTATAGGAATGGCTGTTGCAGGATTGGCTCCCAATGTTTATGTGTTAGGTGCAGCCCGCATTTTTACTGGAATAGGTATTGGTGGCTTACTTGCTGCGTCGGCCGCGACATCATCCGATTATTGTAATGATAAGTATCGTTCACTTGCGGTCGTGCTCGTCGCTGGGGGATTTGCCTTTGGCATCTATTTGGGCGCTACTTTTTTGGCTCCTTTGCTTAAGCAATACGACTGGCGCATCGCCTTTTATCTCGGTTCTTTTCTGAGCGCAGCCTTCATTCCACTTGTATATGTTTTTGTGCCGGAAACGGTTGCCTTCCTTGACCGCAAGCGACCAGAAGGAGCCTTACAACGCATTCAAAAGATTATGCGTCGTTTGGGGCACCCCGTTCCGCAAAAACTGAAACCAACTGAAGAGCAAAAGATTGAGCCAATAGGCTTTAAACAGTTATTTAGCCCTGGGTTGGCATCCATTACGTGCATTCTCATTTTCGCCTATTTTGGAAATATTGCGACTTATTATTACTTTGTGAAATGGTTGCCAACGATTGTTACCGATCTCGGTCATTCCGCATCAGAAGCTACTTCAGTCTTGGGTATCATCAGTTTGGGCGGGGTTATTGGCTCCATTGGGATGGGCCTTATAGCGCGATTTTTTGCTATTCGCGCGCTGATGATACTTTGCCTAATATTGTCGGCATTCGGGGTTGCGCTGTTTCCCTATTTCACTGAAACTTTGGAAAGCATGAAACAGATAGGGTTTCTTACTGGGGCTTTAATTTTTGCAGCCATATCAGGTTTTGTAGCTCTTTTTGCCTCATCGTTCCCGTCGTCATTACTTGGCTCTGGCACCGGCCTCGTTTTAGGGGTAGGCCGAGGAGGAGCAGTGTTAGGCCCCATGATCCCAGGCTTTCTATTTGCCGCCGGTTTAGCGTTAAAAGAAATCGGCATGATAATGGCCGTCGGATCACTTCTGGCGGGTATAGCCATCATGTTTTTACGGAAACAAAAACTCGAAAATACGTGATAAAACAATACGCATGATCAGGGGGGGCACGCCTTGCATCGTGCACGCTGCTGAGGAGGCGGCGGCAGTACGTGTGACCACTATCTAAAGCTAATGCGCCATGCATTAACCTCACCGTGGACTGGGACATCATCGATAGCAACCAATTGGCAAGGGTTAAACTATTTAGGGAATGCAATCAGGTTGAGCGCTATATGGGCGATGCAGAGTTAGCTTCATTGCTTAAAGTGCTACATACAGATAAGAACAGGCCAGTCAGTAATCTTGCATTGTTTCTTTTAGCTACAGGCGCCCGTAACAATGAAGCCCGACAAAGTAAGTGGGTGGACATTGATTTGGTGAACCGTTTATGGCAAATCCCTGCTGTAAACTCAAAGTCTAAGAAGATACGCAATGTACCTTTGAATGATGCAGCTCTTGATGTGCTGGCTTCAGTGAACACACAATCAGAGTATGAATATGTGTTCGTCAATCTTAGCAGTGGTAAACCTTATGCCTGCGTTAAAAAGACCTGGTATCGTTTGAGGACCGCTGCTGGATTGCCAAAGCTGAGACTACATGATCTGCGTCATCAGTACGCTTCAATGTTGGTCAATGCAGGAAGAAGTCTGTATGAAGTTTAGCAGATACTTGGCCACTCTGGTCCTAAGGTGACAACCCGCTAAGCCCATCTTCCACATTACAAGCTGCGGCTTCTTCTGCTGGTAAGAAACTAAAGCTGGCTGTGAACTGACCGAATCAAAGTGGAAATTTAGCCACTGTTGCAGTCTCTGTGAATTTTTTCAGTGAGCATGAACGAGGCATCCGGCGGCGGATATTTTGCCACCGTCAACCACTCTGGCGCAATTTCGGTCAGTTTTAAGTAAAAGGCACCTTCTCTGGATATATGCTGGAGTCAGTGTCTTTTATAATTTTATAATTTATTTATTTATTTATTTTTTGCTTTTAGATGGAGATGCGGAAAGCTGTGAATCTTTGTGGCGAATGGTATGGAGGTATAAATTCACATTAAAACGTCGCACAGCTTTGGGTAATATAGTTTGTTTTTCTTCAAAGCAGTCAGTCAGAAATTCAAATTTGTAATGATAAAATGCTTATATTGCAGGTGTCGAGATACGTTCATGACTGGCCGTTGTGAGCGATCAACGGTCGTAGCCTAAACTGAATATACTGATCACTTTTTTGATATTTGTTGATGTTATCGGTTGGCTTCCTAATGGCAGGTGATCCGACAAAGCGGTCATTAGCACTAAGAATTTTATTGGTGTATTTTGCTACTAAACCCCATATTTAAGAACGTTTTCTATCCGTCGGCCATGTGCCCAGACTGTGTGAAAACTCTAACTTATAGGTTTTCGTATGTAATTTGGACTTAAAAATCGTCACTACATTCAATATTACTGGTGATTTGAGGGCTAACTCTTTGTTTCATCAACACAGCGACGCATTGTCAACGGCAGTATAATAGTTTTCACACAGCCTGTGCCAATAACGGCCGTTGGCTATTTGATAAATCAACGTCACTGACCCTATCGATTCCTATTCCAAGCAGTTGGGGTGTTCAGGGCCATGATAAACTCGTCAAATTGATGGAAGATGCAGCACTCATGGTTGAGAACAGTGGAATAAACACCTTATCTGCTGTATCTAAAGCATCTATCCCATTTCAGGCAGAGACAAATTTTGGACTGACAAAAATTGTTGTAGGCGTTACTGTGGGGCCACCGGAATTAAGCCAAGAAGAGGTTGATGATTTTTCTGATACTACTCTGTTAATGCTTGGTGATTTGTTCAAAAAACAATTCGGTCAGGCCTCGAAGCTTTTCGGTGGTACAAACCTTAAAGTTTCTAAAGTAAGGCGACTGAAAACAGGTAATAAAAAGGGCTATCCAAACCATTGTTTCAGTCACAAGAGGTGGAGGCACACACATACTGATGGATAAATATTATTTCTATACAGAGAAAAAGACGGCAATTGTAACTATAGAAATGTCATCGAAAGCTGATAACCTCGACGTATCCTCGTATAAGCATATAGTCGAATCATTTGAAATAATTTAGGGTGAGGAAGGTATGCCTAACGTCCGACTATAAATGGCACATTTGCGACGCATAGCAACGCCTCCACTTTATATAAGCATAAGTATAGTGTTGCGTTGACCAGTTGAACTCACAGCTCATTGCCGTCAGTCAAGTTTGATTAATCGTATGATGATTCTTCGCTCAATATAGTCTGATAGTTCGAATTTTCTAACGTCAGCTTCAGGTCGTTTTTTGACTAGGGTTTAATGTCGGCAGTGTGCTCAAAGCGTCCATGCTTATTTGAAAATATTGGGCTAGATGTCAGTGTGCTCAGACAATTCAAGGGCATCATCAACCTCTACACCGAGATATCTGACGGTGCTTTCTAGCTTGGTATGCCCTAATAATATTTGAACTGCACGAAGATTCTTTGTTCGCTTATAGATAAGCGATGCTTTCGTTCTTCTCATCGAATGTGTTCCATAAGCAGTAGCATCAAGTCCTATGCTAGAAACCCAGCGTTTGACTATTCTGGAATATTGTCGAGTAGAAAGGTGGTCGTGGTTTTTTACTCTGCTTGTAAAAAGATAGTCGTCATTTTTTAAGCCATTGGATTTTATCCATGAAGTAATAGTCACTTTAGTTTTTGGTGTTATTTCAAATTGAACAGGTTTTCCTGTCTTTTGTTGAACCAATATCGCTCGTGATTGAACAGTTGTTCCGTGAGCAATATCTCGAACTTTCAATTTAATAAAATCACAGGCTCTAAGTTTACAGTCGAGATCTAAATTGAACATTGTTAGCTCTCGGAGGTTATTACTAATATCCAACCTTGTACGAATAGACCATATTTCCTCAAGCTTCAGAGGTAACTTTTGTCCAACAAGTTTGTCTTTGTTCCAGCTTGGTTTTGGTATGTAAGGAATTAATTGATACATGATAGTTATCCTTTGATAAAGGGACTATTAAGTATGGGGGATTTTTATAAGGTCGTTTTATCCGACTAAGCGGTCATTAGTTGTTAGATGTGCCTTACGACAACTGCTAGCCAAAAGCGGAAGTTAGCGACTAGCCCTTCACAACACTCTTCAGCACCTCTTGTAACTTATCAGAGTTGTAAGGCTTACTGATTATCCCTGCTATATTAT